>NZ_JBFUIP010000010.1:33935-98752 GCF_056401815.1 Aminobacter sp. P4_D5
CCCGCACGACAACCAAAAGTTTGATATCAATGCCTGTGGGCGAACCTCGAAGGACGCACATAGCAAGCTTTTCAAGCTCTTGGGACAATATCCCGAGAAACCGATTCAATCAGGCGCCGTCGCCGAAGCGCAGGATCTCCTTGCCGTCCGCGCCTACCAGCACGAGCTTTCCGCTCTCGACGCGATACTTCTTGGCACGGCCAAGCGCCTCGAGGAACTTGTGCTCCTGATCCATCACAGGCTGGGGGCAGGCCATGAAGGTCGAGCCGAGCGGGCCGAAGGAAATTCCCTTGCCCTCGAAAGTCGCCTTGCCGAAAAAGTTGTTGCAGCCACCGCGGCCGGTCACCTTGCCGTCGACAGCGATGCGCATGGACGACTGCGGCGTGTCGAGCACGCCTGTGCCGCCAATGTCCTCGGCCACCCATTCGCGGTCGAAGATGTCGTCGGCCTTCTCCTCGCTCGCCTGGCTGACCATCTTGAGCACCATGCTTTGCGGGCCTGCGGTCAGCGGGTCGAGCGAATGGCGGACGTCATTGATGAACCACAAGCGGTCGTCGACTGTGATGCGGGCCTGGAGCGCGTAGCTCAAATTGGGCTGGATGGCCGCGGGATTGAAGGGAACGGAAAAATTGATCGGCACCTGGCCGGCAGGATCGATCTTTTGCTGACCGACAACGGTCGAGGGCGCGTCGGCCAGCGATACGTCGACCAATTGCACGGTGAGCACGGCATGCGGTGGCAGCGCGATACGCTCGCGGTAGAGCACCTCGCCCGTGATCGTCTTTTCTTCCGCCGTAGCCATTTCCGGGACAGCTAGAATGCCGACCAGCAGCGGCGCGAAGCCAAAGAGGATGAATTCTGCGAGCTTGCCAAGCATGGTTGTCTCCCCGGATGAAATGTCGCTACCGATCGAAGGTGCAAAGGATTGCGGTGGTTCCGTGGCCGCGAGCGCAGGTCGCGCCCACCTCAGGATTTCGCCCAGCGCGCGGCAGCGGCGTCGTCGCTTTCCTTGGCGTCGACCCAGCCGCCTTCACTGCCGTCGACGCGGTGCTCCTTCTTCCAGAAGGGAGCGCGCGATTTCAGATAATCCATCAGGAAGCTTGCCGCCTCGAACGCCGCCCGCCGGTGCTTGGACGCAGCGACCACCAGCACAATGTTTTCGCCGGGCTTGATGCGGCCGAAGCGGTGGATGGCGGTGATGCCGGCCAGGGGCCAACGTCCGATCGCCTCGTGGGCAATGCGCATGATCTCGGCTTCGGCCATGCCGGGATAATGTTCGAGCTCAAGCGCCGCGAGACTTCCGGCCTCGTCGCGGCACAGGCCGGTGAAGGTCACGACCGCGCCGACATCCGCCCTACCCTCAGTCAACAGCCCGATTTCCGCGGCGACATCAAAATCGGCCGCCTGGATGCGCACCATCGGCACGGCAGCGACCGTCATCGCTTCAGCCACCGGTCATCGGCGGAAACAGCGCGATCTCGGTTGCGCTTCCGATCAGTTCGCGGTGATCGACATGCTCCTGATTGATCGCGACGCGGATCACCTCGGGATGCTGCAATGCGCTTTCGAATTCCTCGCCGCGCGACTTGAGCCAAAGCAGCAGGTCAGAGACCGTCCTCACGTCGCTGGGCAGGTCGACGTCTTCTTCGGTCTTGCCAATCCGTTCGCGTACCCAGGCGAAATAGATGAGCTTGGTCATGCCTTCACTCGTCCATGATGTGCTTCAGGCCGGCGCGGAAATAGTCATAGCCGGTATATAGCGTCACAAGGGCTGCGATCCACAGCAGCACGAGGCCGATCTGGGTGGTGAGCGGGAAGATCTTGTCGCCCGCGGGGCCAGCCAGCAGGAACGCGATGGCCACCATCTGGATCGTCGTCTTCCATTTGGCAAGCTGGGTCACCGGCACGCTGACCTTGAGGGCGGCGAGATATTCGCGCAGGCCCGAGACAAGGATTTCGCGGCACAGGATGATGATTGCCGCCCACAGCGACCAGCCGGCGATGCCGCCACGATGGTCGGTGTCGGCAGCCAGCAAAAGCAGGCAGGTGGCGACCAGAAGCTTGTCGGCAATCGGGTCAAGCATCCGGCCGATGTTCGACGTCTGCTTCCAGGCGCGCGCCAGATAGCCATCGAGATAGTCGGTGAGGCTTGCGATCACAAAGATGGCAAGTGCGCTCCAGCGGGCAAAATCGCTCGATTTCAGAGTGCCCTCGAGGAAGAAGCAAAGCACGACAAGCGGTACGGCAATGATACGCGCATAGGTAAGCATGTTGGGCAGGTTGAATGCGCGCTGGGCCATGGTCTCTGTTGCTCTTTCGTCTGCCGTAGTGAAATCAGAATGGGGGGCTGGGGGTCAACTGCCTATCGGTAGTCCAGGTGAAGGCCGGACGACAATTATCGTTGATCACCCATTATCGTGAAAATGGTTGTAAACAAGGCGTGCGATGGATTCCGAAATGCCCTCGACGGCCATCAGATCGTCGACCGCCGCCCGGCTCACCGCCTTGGCGGTGCCGAAAGCCAGGAGCAGCGCGCGCTTGCGGCTCGGCCCTATACCGCCGATCTCGTCGAGCGGATTCTTGACCATCTCCTTCTTGCGCCGCGCCCGGTGCGAGCCGATGGCAAAGCGATGCGCCTCGTCGCGCAGGCGCTGGACGAAATAGAGCACGGGGTCGCGCACCGGCAGCGAGAACGAATCCTTGCCCTTGACGAAGAAACGCTCGCGTCCCGCTTCTCGGTCCTGCCCCTTGGCGACGCCGATCGCAACGACACGGTCCTCGATGCCGAGCTCGACGAGCATCGCTCGGACCGCGGTCATTTGACCCTGGCCGCCGTCAATAAGGATGACATCCGGCCAGGCCGGAAACGCGCCGGCATCCTCGACCTCGGCCGCGTCAGGCTGTTCGTCGCCGTGATCCTTGAGCAACCGGGAAAACCGCCGCTCCATGACCTCGCGCATCATGCCGAAATCGTCGCCGGGGGTGATGTCGGTCGAGCGGATGTTGAATTTGCGGTACTGGTTCTTGACGAAGCCTTCCGGCCCCGCGACCACCATGCCACCGACGGCATTGGTGCCCATGATGTGGGAATTGTCGTAGACTTCGATGCGCACCGGCGGCTTTTCCAGTCCAAAGGTCTGGGCGAACCCTTCCAGAAGCCGCGCCTGGGTTGACGTCTCGGCCAGCCTGCGCCCCAGCGCCTCGCGGGCGTTCTGTACGGCGTGGTCGACAATGTCCTTCTTCTCGCCGCGCTGCGGCACGGAGATCGCCACCTTGTGGCCGGCGCGGGTGGAAAGCGCTTCAGCCAAAAGCTCTTGCTCTTCGACCGCATGCGACAGCAGGATCGCGCGCGGACACGGCTTGTCGTCGTAGAACTGGGCCAGGAACGAGCCGAGCACTTCGGCGGCCTCCAGCGACGAATCAGCCTTGGGGAAGTAGGCGCGGTTGCCCCAGTTCTGGCCGGTGCGGAAGAAGAACACCTGGATGCCGGTCTGCCCCCCCTCCTGATGGATGGCGAAGACATCGGCCTCGTCGATGGTCTGCGGGTTGATGCCCTGGTGGCTCTGCACATGCGAGAGTGCCGCAAGACGGTCGCGATAGACGGCCGCGCGCTCGAAATCGAGTTCTTCGGCCGCCTGCTGCATCTGGCCCGAAATCTCGGTTTTCACCTTCTGGCTTCGGCCCGAGAGGAAATCCTTCGCCTCGCTGACCAGTTCGGCATAGCCCTCTGCCGAAATCTCGCCGGTGCAAGGTGCGGCACAGCGCTTGATCTGGAACAGCAGGCACGGCCGGGTGCGGTTTTCGAAGAACGAGTCCGTGCAGCTGCGCAAAAGGAAGGCGCGCTGCAGCGAATTGATGGTGCGGCCCACCGCCTGCGCCGACGCAAACGGCCCGAAATAATCGCCACCCTTATGCGAGCGCGCGCCGCGATGCTTGTAGATACCCGGCGCCGCATGGCCGCTGGTGAGCATGATATAGGGGAACGACTTGTCGTCGCGCATCAGTACGTTGAAGCGCGGGCGCAGGCGCTTGATGAGGTTCGCTTCGAGCAGCAAAGCCTCGATCTCGGTGCGGGTGACAACGAACTCCATCGTCGCCGTCTCGCGCACCATCTTGCCGATTCGGTTGGTGTGGAAACGCCCTTGCGCGTAGTTGGTGACGCGCTTCTTGAGACTGCGCGCCTTGCCTACATACAGCACGTCGCCGGCGGCATTCATCATGCGATAGACGCCCGGCGCATTGGGCAGCCGCTTGACCAGCGTCTGGATCACCTCGGCGCCGACCATGCCGTCCGCGTCGCCGGCGTGCGCTGTCCAGTCTATGGCGGTGAAAGGCAGATCCGCACCGCTGGGCGCAACAATCTCGTCCACCGCCTCGTCGTCATCGAGCTCGGTGTCGGGCATGTCTTCGGCAGCCTTGCCGCCTTTTCCGGGGCTAGGCTTGGTGTCGGATTGGCGAGGACTCATTCCACCATGCCTGTCACATCGGGCGTCTGCCAGGCAAGATGCTGGCCGCCATCGAGTGCAATCATTTGGCCAGTGACCGAGCGCGCCTGCCAGAGGTAACGGATCGTCGCACCGAATTCGCCAAGTGCTGGCCCCCGCTTCAGCAGCAGCCCGTCGAGCTGCGCGCCAAAGGCTGCAGCGTCCTGGCGCGAACTCGGCAGCGTCGGGCCAGGACCGATGGCATTGACGCGGATGCGCGGCGCCAGCGCCTGGGCCATCGTTTTGGTCGCGGCCCAAAGTGCCGCCTTCGACAGCGAATAAGAGAAATATTGCGGTGTCGGCTTGAGCACGCGCTGGTCGATCATGTTGACGATCAGCCCCTCGGCGCCTTCTGGCAACGCCGCGGCGAAATTCTTCGCCAGCAGTGCGGGCGCCTTCACATGCAGGGCAAAATGCCTGTCCCAGGCCTCCCAGCCGAAATCAGTCACCGAATCGCCTTCGAAGACAGAGGCGTTGTTGACCAGCAGCGTTATTGGCCCAAGCGCTGCCTCGGCCTCCGAAAGCAGCGCGTCGACGGCAACCATGTCGGCAAGGTCGGCCTGCACGACCACTGCTCGTCCACCATTTGCCTTGATCGTCGCTGCGAGGTCGTCGGCTGCCGCGCGGGCGCGGTTGCAATGGATGGCGACGCCAAAGCCATGCGCGGCAAGGTCTTCCACGATAGCGCGGCCGATACGCTTGGCCCCACCCGTCACCAGCACATTGCCCGCCATCTTCGCCATCCAGTCGTCCTCTCATGCTATCTGCCAGCTTCCGTTGAGGCAGGTGCGGCCACCCTTTTTGGTAACCTTTGTAAAAAGCCGTTCATCGATCTGTCCGCAATGTGGCGAAGGCCTTCGGCGCCCTCCAAAACACTGCCCGCGAACCATGCCGGCAAGCGAGATATAGAACGCCCAACCCCTTGTACCAAGCGGCTTGCGGCAAATGGTCAGCAAAGCTCCTGACAAGGTTGTTGCAATAGCGCAACGTCACGCTTCAGCCTCATTTGCGCCCGGCAATCACCTCACTTCAGGTTCGGTTCAGCCGCATTTCGACACGACATTCAGCACTGTTCGGCGCCACTACCGTTTCTCCCCCCGGACGGTTCATCAAGGGCGCCATTTCGAAAAAAGAGCCAGTGTTCAGTTGGCTTAAGGAGTGAAATTATGACTGCCATTCTCAAGCACGCCCGTCCCCTCGCGGCGGCTTTCGGCCTGATCGCCCTGGCGGCTATGCCTGCATTCGCAGCCGACGTCGTCATGGAAGAGCCGCCAGCACCTTCCGCCCCGATGGTGCAGCCCCCGCTCAACACGTGGTCGGGCCCCTACGCCGGTGTCTCGCTCGGTTATGGCTTCAGCGGCGACGCGAATGACAAGACCTTCAACAACGAGATTGGCACGAGCGGCTTCGTTGGCGGCGCATTCGGCGGCTACAACTACCAGATGGAAAACTTCGTCATCGGTGGCGAAGCCGATCTCGGCTACAACGGCGTGGAAGGCGACAATGCTGGAATGTCCGTGAAGGGCGGCCTCGAAGGCTCGCTGCGCGCTCGTCTGGGTTATGTCGTCACGCCTGACATCCTGGTCTACGGTACGGCCGGTGGTGCTGGCTCGCAGGTCAAGGTCACGGACGTCGTCGGCAACAGCGAGTCCAACACCGCTCTCGGCTGGACGGCCGGCGTCGGCACCGACATCAAGCTGACCGAGTCGGTCTTCGGCCGCGTCGAGTACCGCTACACCGACCTCGGCACCGACAGCTACAACCTCGGTGGTACCAACCACGACGTGTCGTACAAGGATCACCGCGTCACGTTCGGCGTCGGTATGAAGTTCTGATCCTCAGGATCACAACAAACGAAAAAGCCGGGCTCGCGCCCGGCTTTTTTGTTGTTTGAACCGGCTACGCCTGCGGGATGATAGCTTTCAGTTCCGGGAATTTTTCATCGAAACGCGCAGCCCAGCGCTTGAGACGCGGGCGGCCCTTGTCCCACTTGCCGGCGAAGCGAAGCTCCATGTAGGCGATGGCGGTGCGCAGCGCGATCTGGCCGGCTCCGATCGACTTCGACAGCTTCGGCGGGTTGGCATTGAGCAGGTCAAGCGCGCGTGCAGCCTTTGCCCACTGCTTGTCGAGCCAGGGCTGATGCACCAGTTCTTCAGGCCGCGACCGGCGCTCATAGACAATCGCCAGCAGGCAATCGCAGATGCCGTCGGCGATTGCTTCCAGCCGCTCGGCTTCAAGCCGCTTTTCGGCGTTGCGCGGGAACAGCTTGTTGCCCGAAAGCCGGTTCAGATATTGCGTGATCACCCGGCTGTCGTAGATGCCGTCGCCCTCATCGGTGATCCACACAGGGATCTTGCCCAGCGGATTGGCATCGGTCAGCAACGCCGGCTGGGCGGCCGTGTCGACAATCACCGCCTCAAAGGCGATGCCGGCATAGGTGGCTGCCAAACGCACCTTGGCGCTGTAGGGCGAAGTGGCGGAATAAAGAAGCTTCGGCATGATACGGGTCCCTTTTGGCGAGGACCATATTCCGCGCGATTTTCGCCAGCAACGCGGCGTAGCGCTAAATCAGCGGCCACGCACAGGCGGCATCACCACCTTGTCGAGCCGGCAGGCGCGCCGCTCGATTTCCGGGCAGGCACGGAAGTCGAGATCCTTGGTCATGCAGATGCGCACCTCCTGCAGATAGCGCCGGTCGCAGGCGACCGCGATACCATCCGCCCTCATCGCTGGGTTCGATTGCAAGAAGGCGCGTTCGGCCTGCCCTGGCGGCAAGGTGCGATAGGCATCGAGCCGCTTGAACTCGGCGGGAATCTCGACCTTTTGCCGCGCTGCGCGCAGCATCCTGAAATAGTCGTCCTGGCTGAGGCCCGAGCAGGTGCCATGCTTGCGCCATTGGTGGCGAATCAAGCCGGCCGAAGGCATCAGATCGTACAGCCCGCGCAGCTTATCTCCCGAGACGTCTCTGTCATTGGTCTGGCAATCCTGTGGATAGCCGCGCTCATATTGCGGCCACAGGCCATGGACCACGAAGGCATAGGGCCTGCCGGCACGGCATTGCTGGCCATTGGCCTGCTCGCCCTCGGCCTCGCAATAGCTAGGAGACCACGATAGCGACAAAACGTAGAAGTCGAAGCCCTGCCCTCTGGGAACAACCGCTTCAGACGAAGCGGGCGGCTTGGTTTCACTGGACTTTTCCTCGGCCGGCTTGCAAGCGGCAAACACGAGCAGCGCGGCAAACGCGAATACCGGCCGCCGCGCCGACAATCTCATGCTAAATCTAGCCTGCCTCAGCGCAGTACGCGGCAACCAGCTTGATCGCCATTATAGCCACCATTGTAGACGTACCAGCGATCGAAGCCCGCGACGCAGAACTCGACATTGTCGCCGATCGAGGCAAAGCCCATGCCTTCCTCGACAAGGTACCAGATGCTGCGGTCACGACCGTCCGACAGCGTCACCGTGGCGCCGCAATAGGTGCGGCCGATGGGGTGGTCTTCGTTGGCCGGCTCATAGCGGGACGCATAGATGCGCTGGAAATTGCTGATGCCGACCTGAGGCAGGTTTGGCACGTTGCGCACCTGATGACTGAAACGGCTGGTGATGCGATTCAGCACCCAGGCATTGCCGCACAATCCGGAATAGGCGGAATTGTCGGAATAGACCGCCATATCCGCGGCCTGCACCGAGGCTGTGCCGAGCCCGGCCGCTCCAAGTCCGATGATTGCGGCAAAGATGCTGCTGGCGATGCGACTCATGGTTCCCACTCCAAAGGCTGGTGCAACCTAGTTTGCGGCTTCGCCGCGTTCTGGTCAAGAAGCCGCCGTTTCGCCCGCGAGCCACTCGACCGACCAGCTGGCGCCCGCGCCCTCCGCAAGAATCTTATTCAGCACGGGCAGCATCGTGCGCAGCTCGCCTTCCAGTTGATAAGGCGGGTTCACCATCACCATGCCGGTGCCATCGAGCCTGGGCTCGGAGGAAGGCGGGCGGATATAGAATTCGATATCCAAGATCTTGGGAATGCCGGCGTCAGCAAGTCCTTCGCGGAACGCCGCCACCGCCTTGCGATCCTTGACCGGATACCACAGCGCGAAGATACCGCCCGGCCAGCGCCGGTGCGCCTTCCTGAGTCCGTCGACCAGACGGTCAAACTCACCGCCGATCTCGAAAGGCGGATCGACCAGCACCAGCCCGCGCTTTTCCTTCGGCGGCAGATGCGCGCCAAGTGCCAGCCAGCCGTCCAATTCGGTGACGCGGGTCTGGAAATCGCCTTCAAATTGCGCAGCCAGCGTCTTTGCATCTTCGGGATGCAGTTCGATTGCCGACAGCCGGTCCTGCTTGCGCAGCAGATGCCGGGCGATCAGCGGTGAGCCGGGATAGTTTTCGACACCGCCCCCGGCGTTTACCGCACGCACGGCATCGAGATAGGGCGCAAGCAGTTCCGCAGCCTCTGCCGGAAGCTTCGCCTCGATCAACCGTCCGATGCCGTCATGCCATTCGCCCGTCTTGCGCGCTTGTTCCGAAGAAAGATCGTAAAGGCCGATGCCGGCATGGGTGTCGATGACCCGAAACGCCTTGTCCTTGCGCTTGAGATATTCGATCAGCCGGGCGAGCACGGCGTGCTTGACCACGTCGGCAAAGTTTCCGGCATGATAGACGTGGCGATAATTCATGATTTGTCTGTGCCCCTGCCCCAGCGTGGCGCCGGTGGCTGCGAATTCGGGTTTTCAGGGCGACCGCCGCCGCGTCGCAGCGACAGCACCAGGCCGATGAAGCCGATCGCCATCAGCGAAATGCCGACAGGCTGGGCGCGCGCGTCGGCCTCGCCACCGCCTGAGCGCAAGATGAGGTCGACGCGCTGGATCTGGACATTATCGGCATCGCCCTGGCCGATGACGAACCGATAGGTTCCCGGCTGCACATCGCGGATCAGGCCAGCGTCATCGCGAAAAATCGGATCGGGCAGCTGCGGGCTGCGCTCGCGCGGCGTGGTGTCTTGGAAATTCAGCGCCTGGGCCAGGACCGTTTCGCCATGCGTCGACGCCGTGATCGTCAGCACGGCGCGGGCAGGCGTCACCGCTGGCGGCGCCAATGTCGTCAGGTCGACAAGCACCCGCACCGGCGCATCGGCCGTCGCCAGCGCCACCTCGACAGGGCGAAACCCGCTCGCGCGATCATAGGCGCGATAGGTGCCGATCTCGTGGCCAGTGAAATTGGTGGTGGCCCAAGGGTAGATGATGCCGAGGCCGGCGCCGGCAAGCAGGATGAGAAGAAACAGGAACCGCATGGTGCTCGATACTCTGTGGCCGCCATCTAACCAATGCGGCGGGCGGACGGACAACGTCTCTCCTACTACGGCTTTTGCCCGGCGCCGGAAAGTGCAGCCCCAAGCTTTGGAACCGGTCTCGCCGTCAAATTCTCGACGAATCTGCTGACCTCAGGCCTTGCGCTCCCAGCGCCGATCCGGCGTCTGCTGCCAGTAGGTGACGGTGTGGCCAGCGGCCTTCATCGTCTTCCAGTGTTCGCGCGCGCCTTCGAGCTGCGCCGCATCGTGGCCGTCGAACAGGAAGACCGCGCGCTGATAGGGCGCGATGTCGGGCGGCGATGCACCGTCGACCAGGAAACGGATTTCAGCCGCGTTCGGATTGTCCTCGCTAACCGTCAGCACCACAGGCTGATCGGCCGCATGCGCCTCTCGGTCGCTGCCATGTGCGAGGAACGAATCGTCGCGAAATGTCCACAAATGCGCATCGAGCGCATCGCGACGCTCCTCGGTGCCGGTCTGCACTACCGCTTTCCAGCCGCGCTGCAGGCTGCGTTCGAGCAAGCCCGGAAGGGCATCTTCGAGCGTCGACTCGGTCAGGTGGTAGAAAAGGACTTCGGCCATAGGGCAATGCTATGCCCCAATTCCACGCGGCGGTGAAGCGTCGCGCCGCGCCGGACAAGCCCGACGCGGCCGATTGTTGGATGCTCAGCCTTCGTAGTGGTCGCGCACCAGCCTATCGAGCAGCCGCACGCCGTAGCCCGAGGCCCAGGACTGGTTGATCTCGTTGGTCGGCGAGCCCATCGCGGTGCCGGCAATGTCGAGATGCGCCCACGGCGTTTCCTTGACGAAACGCTGCAGGAACTGTGCCGCCGTGATCGAGCCGCCATAACGGCCGCCGATGTTTTTCATGTCGGCGTTCTTGGAATCGATAAGCTTGTCGTAGTCGGAGCCGAGCGGCATGCGCCACAGCTTCTCCTGCGTCACCGTGCCCGAATCCGTCAGGCGGGTCGCCAGTTCGTCATTGTTGGAGAACAGGCCGGCATGACCCTGGCCAAGGGCCACCATGATCGCGCCGGTCAGCGTCGCCAGATTGACCATGAACTTCGGCTCGAAACGCTGGTTGCAGTACCAAAGCGCATCAGCGAGCACGAGGCGCCCTTCGGCGTCGGTGTTCAGCACTTCGATGGTCTGGCCCGACATCGAGGTGACGATGTCGCCGGGGCGCTGGGCGTTGCCGTCGACCATGTTTTCGACCAGGCCGATGATGCCGACCACATTGGCCTTGGCTTTGCGGGCGGCGAGCGCGTGCATCAGGCCGGTGACGGCGGCGGCACCGCCCATGTCGCCCTTCATGTCTTCCATGCCGGCCGCCGGCTTGATCGACACGCCACCCGAATCAAAGACCACCCCCTTGCCAACGAAGGCAATCGGTTTGTCCTTGGCCTTGCCGCCGTTCCACTGCATCACCGCCAGGCGCGGCGGGCGCACCGACCCCTGGGCGACGCCGAGCAGCGCGCCCATGCCGAGCTTCTTCATTTCCTTTTCGGTCAGGATCTCAACCTTGACGCCAAGCTTTTCGAGCTCCTTGGCTTGTGCGGCGAATTCCACCGGACCGAGCACATTGGCCGGCTCGTTGACGAGATCGCGGGCGAGCACCACGCCGCCGACGATGGCCTCGGCATCGGCGAAGGCCTTCTTGGCCGCTGCCGGATCGGCGCAATGGATCACGACCTTGGCCGGCTTCTTGTCGTCGGCCTTGCCGTCGCCATTGTCCTTCTTGGTCTTGTATTTGTCGAAGGTATAGGCCCGAAGCAGCACGCCGGCGGCAACGCCCGCGGCGGCAGCGCCATTGACCGCAACACCCGGAATGTCGAGAATCACCGCCACTTCGGTCGCCTTGCGCAATTGGGCCGCGAGCGCGCCGCCAAGCTTCAGCCAGGAATATTCGTCGAGTGCCGTGGTCTTGCCGACGCCGATAGTAACGAGCCGGTCAGCCGCCGTCCCCTCAGGTGCGAGGACTTCCACCACGCCGCCGAACTTGCCGGTGAAGTCGGCGATGGGGAAGGCACGGTCGAGCGTCTTGGCCGGATCACAGGCGAGCGCCGCATCGCTCAGGCCTCCATCTTCGGCGGAGAAGATGAAAATGGTGCCTTTTTTCGGCACACCCGGCTTTGCGAAACTGATCGACGGCTTAGAAGTCATGATATCCTGCTTTCGGATCCCGTTCTGATGGTGCGCGACATTTCGTCGTTTTCGAGAGTTTGGCAAGCCTCCCGTCATCTAGGCCAGCTATTGCTAAAGTTGAAATATTGTCAGAAACCTCGCGTTAACCACCTCTGTTCGGCCTTTCTTAGCCAATAGTGCCCAGACTCGAGCTTGGTGAGAGATGGTGCGGGAACAGTGTCGGCCTGAAGGGGCCAGTTGTGCCGGCTTGCCTTGGACTATATCTTAGACCCGCACCGGCCACGCGACATCCTGTCGGCCGGCCAAGTCGGAAACACGGAATCCTGATCATCGATGAAGGTTGTTGAGCGCTACATCCTGCGTCGTGCGTTCGTGGTTTTCATCGCCGCGCTGACTTGGACTTTGGCCATCGTCTGGACCACCCAGGTGCTCGGGCGAATCGACCTCGTCACCGACAGCGGCCAGTCGGCTCTGACCTTCTTTGAGGTGGCGGCACTTATCTTGCCCACCGTCATCCCCATCGTCGTGCCCTTTGCAGTGGTCATCGCTGTGGCGCTGACGCTAAGCACGATGAACAGCGATTCCGAGCTGGTGATTCTCAATGCCGCCGGCGCCTCGCGCCTGACGGTCATCCGTCCCATCCTCATCCTAGCGATCGGCGCAAGCCTGTTTTCCTTTGTCATCGACAACGTCGCCGAACCGATGGCGCGCCAGCGCAACCGCGAACTGATCGCCACTTCGCGCGCCGACCTTTTGTCGCTGATCATCCAGGAAGGAACGTTCCGCAAGGTCGATGAAGGTCTGTTTGTTCAGGTCGGCGAACGCCTGCCCAATGGCGGATTGGGCGGCATTTTCGTCGCCGATTCACGCGAACCGAATGTCGACCTCGTCTACTACGCCAAGGACGGCTCCTTCATCGAGCGGGACAGCAAGCAGATGCTGGTGATGAACGAAGGCGTGATCCACCGCAAGGCGCCGGGCGGCGAGGTGTCGGTGATCAGCTTCGATTCCTATGCCTTCGACCTCAGCGAATTCTCCGCTGCGGCCCAGGAGGTCACTATGGCGCCGAAGGATCGTTCAACAGCCTACCTGATGGACCCCTCGCACAGCGACAAATTCTATCAGCGCAATCCGCGGCTATTCACGGTCGAACTCGACCGCCGCTTCACCGAATGGTTCTATTCGATCGCCTTCGCGCTCATCGCACTTGCCGTGGCGGGCGACGCGCGTTCACACCGTGAAGCGCGCATCCATCCGCTCATCACCACGGTCACCATCGCGCTGTTCTTCCGCTGGCTCGGTTTCTTCGCCGGCAGCAAGGCCGAGACGGTGCCGTGGGTCAGCTACGTCATCTATGGCATTCCGATCGGCGCGTCATTGCTCGCCATCTGGTTCATCCGCAACAACCGCACCATGGAGCTGCCTGTCTCGGTCGCCGACCGCGTGGCGGCGATGGCGGCGCGCATCCGCGACAGGTTCACCGCCTTCCGCCTCAGGCTCGGCGGCGGCGCTTCCGGTCAGGGAGCGGCATGATGGGCTGGACACTCGGGCGCTATTTCCTGGTTCGCTATGCCGTCATCACGACATGGTTCTTCATCGGCATTTTCGCGCTGATCTTCATCATCGACGTCACTGAATTCTCCAGCAATGTCGGCAGCCTGCCGGGATTCAAGTTCAGCATGGCCCTTACTGTGTCGGCACTTCGCGTGCCGATGATCATGCAGCAGACAGTGCCGTTCGTGGCTCTGTTCAGCGCGATGGCGACACTTGTGTCGCTCAACCGTCGCTACGAGTTGGTGATCGCGCGCGCCGCCGGCATTTCGGCGTGGCAGTTCCTGCTGCCCTGCTGCATCGGCGCCCTGCTTTTCGGCATGATCACCGTAGGCATCCTCAACCCGATCGCGGCCCACGGTTTTTCGCGTGCCGAAAACATCGAATCCGAGCTGCGCTCGCGCCAGTCGAATTCGGTTTCGGCATTCTCTGCACCATGGCTGCGGCAGAAAGCAAACGGCACCGAAGTCATCATTGGCGCTCGTGCGGTCCTCAACCAGGGCCTGGAACTCGCAGACGCGGTGTTCTTCGTCTTCGACTCGAGCGGTAACATGGTCGAGCGCAAGGATGCCGAGCGAGCCTATCTGCGGGAAGGACATTGGGAACTCGTCAATGTCCGCAGCATGAAGGGCGCCGAGAACTTCACCTCTGAAAAGACCGACCAGGTACCAACCAATCTGAAGCCGGAATTCGTGCAGGAACGACTGGCGCGACCGGAAACGATTCCATTCTTCCAGCTGCCTGCAAAGATCGAAATTGCGCGTTCATTTGGCCTCAGGGCAAACGCATTCGCCATGCAATTTCATTCACTTGTCGCCCTTCCCTTCCTTCTGGTTGCGATGACTCTCATTGCTGCAACAGTGTCGATGCAATTTGCGAGGATGGGGCAGTCAGCAACGATGATTCTGGGTGGCGTCCTCGCTGGCTTTCTGCTTTATGTCGTTTCGGTTCTGGTCAAAGCATTTGGCAATGCGGGATTCGTGCCGACTTATATTGCGGCGTGGCTTCCAGTTGTCGTAGCAATGTTTTTCGGGGTGACTTTCCTGCTCTACAAGGAGGACGGTTAGTGAGGGGCGTAATGGCCAGCCGCAGGACGGCCCTTAGGGCACGCCTTTTCGGTGCGACCGCGCTCGCATCTCTGTTCGCGTGCGCGCTTCCGCTCGCTCCAGCGTTCGCTCAAACCGTCGCCGACCTCGCGCCCAGCGTGCCCGAAGGCTCGCAGATGCTGCTTGAGGCGGACACGCTCGTCTATGACAACGACGTTCAGACGGTGACAGCCGTCGGCGGCGTGCAGATCGATTATGCCGGCAACCGCCTCGTCGCCCAGCGCGTCACCTATGACCGCAAGACATCGCGCTTGGTAGCCAGCGGCAATGTCGCGATCGTCAATTCCGACGGCACCAAGATATTCTCGCAAGAAATCGACATCACCGACGACTTCGCCGACGGCTTCGTCAACGCGCTGCGCGTCGAAACCGTCGACAAGACCTATTTCGCCGCCGAAAGCGCCAAGCGCGAAGGCGGTGTGCTGACGACGTTCAACAACGGTGTCTACACGGCCTGCGCACCTTGCGAAAAAACGCCTGACAAGGCGCCGATCTGGCGCGTCAAGGCGCAGAAGATCATTTGGGACGGCCAGAAGAAGACCGTGCGCTTCGAGAACTCGAATTTCGAGTTCTTCGGCTTCCCCATCGCCTTCTTGCCGGCATTCGAAATCGCCGACCCGACAGTGAAGCGCAAAAGCGGCTTCCTGATGCCCAGCATCGGCTTCAAGAGCGACCTCGGTGCCGGCCTTACGATTCCTTACTATTTCGCGCTGTCGCCGACTTATGATCTCACCGTCAAAGGCACCGGCTATACCAAGCAGGGCTTCCTTGGCGAAGCAGAGTGGCGCCAGCGTTTCAACAACGGCGGGTACACCCTCAAGATCGCCGGCATCCACCAGATGAATCCGGACAAGTTCGACGTCAACACCGTCGACAGCGGGCCTGTCGGCGACCCGAACAAGCTGCGTGGCATGGTCGGCACGAAAGGCCGTTTCGACCTCAATCCGCGATGGGCGTTCGGTTGGGATATTCTCGCACAGACCGACAAGAATTTTTCGCGCACCTACAATATCGATGGTTTTTCCGACAGCACGCATCGCTCGGAAGTCTATCTCACCGGCCTGAACGACCGTAACTATTTCGACCTGCGCGCCATGCGCTTCGACGTTCAGGAAGAGGTGCTCGACAGCGATCCCACGGCTCGAGCCGACAAGCAGCCGTGGGTGCTGCCGACGCTCGATTACGCCTATATCCCTGATATGCCGGTGGCCGGTGGCGAGCTTTCCTTCGACGTCAATGCACGCGTCCTCCAGCGCTCGGAACTCGATTCGGCGTTGGCTGCCGCAAACGGGCCGACCATCCACGGTCTCGAAAGCTCGTCCGGCCGCTTGACCGCCGAAGCCGAGTGGAAGCGCACGCTCACCACCGATGGCGGCCTGCTGGTCACGCCTCTGCTCGCTTTCCGCGGCGACGGCAGCTATCTCAACGCGTCCGCGGACTCGCTCAACGCCATCAACACGATGGCCGCAAACCCGCAGATCAACGTCGCCGACGACGTCCGCTCGTCGCTGTTCCGCTACATGGCTACGCTCGGCCTCGAATTGCGCTGGCCGGTATTGTTCTCGTCGACAAGTTCGACCCATGTGCTTGAGCCTATGGCGCAGCTGTTCGCTCGCCCGAGCGAGAGCCATGTCGGTGGACTCGGTATCCCCAACGAGGATGCCCAGAGCTTCGTCTTCGACGCCACGTCTCTATTTGAGCGCGACAAGTTCTCGGGCTACGACCGCATGGAAGGCGGCACGCGCGCCAATCTCGGCTTGCGCTACTCCGGCAGCTTCAACAATGGCTGGACCACCAACGCGCTCGCCGGCCAGTCCTATCAGCTTGCTGGCGAAAACTCGTTTGCCGCCCCTGATCTCGTCAACGCCGGCGCCTATTCAGGCCTGGAGACCGACACGTCAGATTACGTCGCTCTTGCCGGCATCGCCAGCCCGAACGGTTTTTCCGCTTCGGTCAGCGGCCGCTTCGACGAGCAATCACTCGACGTGCGACGCGCCGAGTTCAAGGTCGGCCTGGACGCCCGTCCACTCGCTGTTTCGGCACGATATGCCTTCGTCGAGGCGCAGCCGCTCTACGGTTTTGCCACCGACCGCCATGAAGTCACGCTCGGCGCCACAGCTCGTTTCAACGACAATTGGCGCGGCTTCGGCTCCGGTACGTACGACATCCAGAACGATCTGCTCGTCCAAAGCGGCCTTGGCTTTGCGTATGACGACGAGTGCTTCACCTACATGATGACCTATGCGGAAAGCCGCGATCACAACGATCCGGACGATGTCACCCGCACCGTCGGCTTCAACATCTCGTTCCGCACGATCGGTGATTTCGGCACGGCAACAAACGCCTTCTAGGATCGGCATAGCAACGGCGTTGGGGGCGGCCCGACATCGTTTTGCCGCATAAAGCGGCCATTTACGGGGCAATAACGTCCGGGCGAAGCCCGGATTGGGGTTTGAACGGGACTTTTTCCATGCGGAAGTACCTCTTTTCGGCAGGCTTTGCTCTGCTCGTGGCGGCGACGTCGGTTTCAATGACCGCCTATGCGCCGCAGGCTCAGGCCAGCGAAATCAAGTACGTCGTCAATGATGTGCCGATCACCAGCTACGACATCCAGCGTCGGGCCGCCTTTCTCAAGCTGCAGAAGCGCAAAGGCGACGCCAGTGAAGAAATGATCGAGCAGACGCTGCGTCTGGCCGAGATGAAGCGTCTCAACATCCGCATCTCCGACAAGCAGGTCGAGGATGCCTATGCGCGCTTTGCCGGTTCCAACAAGCTGAAGCCCGCTCAGATGGACCAGATCCTGGCGCAGGCTGGCGTGACCAGCAACCACTTCAAGGATTACATCCGTGCCCAGATGGGCTGGAACCAGGCGCTCAGCTCGCGTTTCCGCGCCGAGCAAGGCGGGGGCGGCACCAGCGAGCAGGACGCCGTGCGGCGCATGCTCCAGCAGGGCGGTGCCAAGCCCAGCGCCACTGAATACATGCTGCAGCAGGTGATTTTCGTCGTACCCGCCTCCGAGCGCGGCTCGATCGCCAAGCGCAAGCGTGAGGCCGATGCCATGCGCGGCCGTTTCAATGGCTGTGAACAGACACGCGAGTTCTCCAAGGGGCTGCTCGATGTGACTGTGCGCGATCTTGGGCGTGTGTTGGCTCCCCAACTGCCGCCAGAGTGGGCCGAAGACATCAAGAAGCTCAAGGCAGGTGGCGCGACGCCGGTTCGGGAAACCGATCGCGGTGTCGAGTTCATCGGCATTTGCAGCGCCCGCGAAGTTTCCGACGACAAGGTTGCCCAGATGGTCTTCCAGGCGGAAGGCGAGGGCAAGGGCGACAATGCAAAGGCCGACGAGCTCAACAAGAAGTACATTGCCGAGCTGCGGAAGTACGCTCGCATCGTAACCCGCTAGGTCGTGGGTTCCCATGGCGCCCCGCTGGCGTTGACGTCGGGCGATCCCTCCGGCATCGGTCCAGAAATCGCAGTCGCCGCGTGGCGTCTGCGCAACGAAGCGAAGGTGCCGGCCTTCTATCTTCTCGCGGACCCGGTGCTTGTTGTCGCACGTGCTCGCACTATGGGTATGGAGGTTGCGATCGCCGAGACCGATCCAGCCGGGGCTGCACACCTCTTTGCCAATGCCCTGCCGGTCGTGCCGCTCGCAACGTCTCTGATCGACGCGCCCGGCCAGCCGGACAAGCGCAACGCAGCCGGCATCATCGAGGCGATCGACCGCGCTGTCGTCGACACCTTCGAAGACCGTGCGGCAGCCGTCGTCACCTGCCCGATCGCCAAGAAACCACTCTATGACGCCGGCTTCCGCTTTCCCGGCCACACCGAATATCTCGCTTATCTGGCCAGCCAGAGGACCGGCGCCGAAGTAACACCGGTCATGATGTTGGCCGGACCGGACCTGCGCGCCGTGCCTGTGACCATCCACATTGCTCTGGCTGAAGTGCCTAGGGCGCTGACCACCGCGGCCATCGTCGAGACCGTTCGCATCACCGCGCACGACCTGCGCATCCGCTTCGGCATTGCCAGGCCGCGCATCGCAGTATCGGGGCTCAATCCCCATGCCGGCGAAGGCGGAGCCATGGGACATGAGGACGAGCGTGTCATCCGCCCCGCCGTGGAAGCGCTCAAGGCGGAAGGCATCGACGCATTCGGCCCCCTGCCCGCCGATACCATGTTCCATGCCCGCGCGCGCGCTGGCTACGACGCCGCCATCTGCATGTATCACGACCAGGCGCTGATCCCGGCCAAGGCACTGGCCTTCGACGAGACGGTCAACGTCACGCTCGGCTTGCCCTTCATCCGAACCTCGCCCGACCATGGCACCGCTTTCGACATTGCCGGCAAGGGTATTGCAAGGCCCGACAGCCTGATCGCTGCACTGAAGCTGGCGCGCCAGCTCGCCGACGTGGAAGCAAGAGCATGATCCCGAAAAGTGGGAACCGGTTTTCGGAAAAGATCACGCTCCAACAAAAGGATAGAGCCCCATTCCGATTCAATCGGAATGGAACAGGCTCTAGATCATCATGAGTTCAGCCGTCACCAGCATCGATGGCCTGCCGCCGTTGCGCGATGTCATCGAACGTCACGGCCTCCAGGCCAAGAAGACGCTCGGCCAGAATTTCCTGCTCGACCTCAACCTCACCGGCAAGGTCGCGCGTGCTGCCGGCGATCTCACCGGCGTCACCGTCATCGAGGTTGGTCCCGGGCCGGGCGGGCTGACCCGTGCACTTCTGATGCATGGCGCAAAGCGCGTCATCGCCATCGAGCGCGACGAGCGTTGCCTGGCAGCACTGGCCGAAATCTCTGACCATTATCCCGGCCGATTGGAAGTTGTGTCGGGCGATGCCCTAAAGACCGACTTTGCAGCCCTGGCAAACGGCGAGCCGACAAAGATCGTCGCCAACCTGCCCTACAACATCGGCACGGAACTTCTAGTCCGCTGGCTTACCGTTGAGACCTGGCCGCCCTTCTACCAGTCGCTGACCTTGATGTTCCAGCGCGAGGTCGCCGAGCGCATCGTTGCGCGTCCGGCGAGTTCGGCCTTTGGCCGGCTCGGCGTTCTCGCAGGCTGGCGCACCGATGCCCGCATCGCCTTCGACGTGCCGCCGCAGGCTTTTACCCCGGCCCCGAAGGTCACCTCGTCAGTGGTCCATCTGGAGCCACGCATGGTGCCGCTGGCCGCCGATGTGAAGGTACTTGGTCGCGTCACCGAGGCGGCCTTTGGCCAGCGCCGCAAGATGCTGCGCCAGAGCCTGAAAAGCATGGGCGGTGAAAAGCTGCTGGAAACCGTCGGCATCGACCCGACGCGCCGCGCCGAGACCCTAAGCGTCGAGGAGTTCGTGGCACTGGCAAAGGCCGTCTGAACGCTAGCAGGCCCTCACCCTTTGGGTAAGGGCCGCCTGCCTCACACCTTTTCGTCGAGCAATTTCGAAACGAAATCGAACAGGCCAGGCCTGCGGTCACGGCGCAGGCGCTCGGCGGCCACGATCGCGCGCACTTCGCCAAAGGCGCGGTTCAGATCGTCATTGATCACGACGTAATCGTATTCGCCCCAGTGCTCGATCTCGTCGCGGGCGTTCTTGAGCCGCGTTTCGATCACCGCATCCTGGTCTTCCGCCCGGCGCTTCAGGCGGCCCTTCAATTCGCCCATGGATGGCGGCAGGATGAAGATCGAGACGATGTCGCCACGCATCTTCTCCTTGAGCTGCTTTGCACCCTGCCAGTCGATATCGAACAGCATGTCGCGACCCTGCGACATCGCCAGTTCGACCGGCTCTCGCGGCGTCGCATAGAAATTGCCGTGGACTTCCGCCCATTCGAGCAGCGCGTCATTGTCGCGCAAGAGCTCGAACTCGCGCTTGGTGGTGAAGTGGTAATGGGCCCCATCAATCTCGCTGCCACGGCGTGGACGGGTGGTGACGCTCACCGACAGCCGCAATTCCGGGTCGGTTTCGATGAGGTTGCGCGAGATTGTCGACTTGCCCGCGCCAGAAGGCGACGACAACACCAGCATCAGGCCGCGCCGCTTGATGGCAATTGAGGGGGTCTCTGCGCTCATGCGCTACTCCAGATTCTGTACTTGTTCGCGAAACTGATCGACCACGGCCTTCAGTTCCAGCCCGATGGCGGTCACCGTGGCGGCGTTCGACTTCGAGCACAGAGTATTCGATTCGCGATTGAATTCCTGCGCCAGAAAATCGAGCTTGCGGCCAATCGTGCCGCCGCCCGAGATCAACGCCCGCCCGGAGGCGACGTGTGTCTTCAGCCGGTCGATCTCCTCGCGGATATCGGCCTTGGTCGCCAAGAACGCCGCTTCCATGTTGAGCCGCGTCTCATCGAGCGCCGGCGATGCCTCAAGCAGCAGGCGCACCTGTTCGGCCAGGCGCTGGCGGATCTGCGCAGGCTCGCGTGACGGATCGGCTTCGGCACGCAGTGTCAGCGTCTCGATGGTCGCGATGTGCCCAGACAGCAGGCCCCGCAGCGCCTCACCCTCGGATTTGCGCGCCTCAACGAGACCAGCAAGCGCGGCTTCCAGGCAATTCATGGTCACCGCATCGATCGCCGCGCGCTGTTCTTCGGTCTCGACCGCCTCAGGCACGTCGAACACTCCGCGCAGCGAAAGCAGTCCGTCGGCACTGGCAGGGGCTGTGCCATATTGCTTGACGAGGCGGTTTGCCAGCTCGGCAACGTCGCGCAGGAACACTTCGTTGATCACCGGCTGCACCATCGAACCGCCGGTGCGGCTGACAGTCAAGGTCGCCTGCACATTGCCGCGCGAAAAGCGCTTCTGGATGGCTTGCCTGACCAAAGGCTCCAGCCGTTCGAAGCCCTGCGGCAGGCGCAAGCGCACTTCCACGCTCTTGCCGTTGACCGACTTGACCTCCCAGGCGATCGCCGTTCCGTCATGCTCCGCCGCTACGCGGGCGAAGCCTGTCATGCTTTGCAGGTTCATCTGGCAGCGAATTCCTGTTTTTACAGCGCAGCGCGTCCGAATGGGCGCGCAAAGGAGACTGTAACACTTTCAATCTGTGCATGATCCTTCCGAAAATCGATTCCGATTTTCGGGGTCATGCATGGGCTTGGTTACTTCTTGACGGTGTTGGTGGTCGTTGGGTCTTTCTTGGCCGGATCGGCGTCATCAGCCGCCTTCTCGTCCTCGACGACCTTGCGCTGGAATGCACGCCAGCGCGCGACGTTCTCGTTGTGCTCGTCCAGCGTCTCGGCAAAGACGTGCCCCCCCGAACCATCGGCAACGAAGTAGAGATCCTTGGTCTTGGACGGGTTGGCGACAGCCTCCAACGAGGCTTTGCCCGGATTGGCGATCGGCGTCGGCGGCAGGCCCTTGATCGTATAGGTGTTGTAAGGGGTCGGCTTGTCGATGTCGGAGCGGAAGATCGGCCGATCGGCCGGCTTACCCTTGCCGCCGAAGATGCCGTAGATGATCGTCGGGTCAGACTGCAGCCGCATGCCCTTGTTGAGCCGGTTGATGAACACGGCCGCCACGCGCGAGCGCTCGTCGCCGCGAGCGGTTTCCTTCTCGACGATGGAGGCCAGCGTCACGAACTCGTTGACGTCGGCAATCGGCAGATCCGCGGAACGGCGCGCCCAGATGCTCTCGACCAGTTCCTTTTGGTCGGCAAGCATCTTGTTGACGATCTGCTGGCGCGTCAGTCCACGCGTGAAGCGCTGGGTATCGGCCGCAAGCGTGCCCTCGGCCGGCATCTCAGCCGGCATGTCGCCGCTGAGCGCTTCTTGTTCGGCGATACGTTTCCACGCCTGCTCGACGGTCAGCCCTTCTGGGATCGTCAGCGAATACTGCACCGACTTGCCGCTCTTCAACAACTCCATGATCTCGTGCATCGAAGCACCAGCCGCGATCTCATATTCGCCGGCCTTGAGAGAGCCGTCATTGCCGTAGGCGCGCACCCCCATGCGGAAGATGCGGGCATCGCTGACCAGACCGCGCCGCTCAAGCTGGTCGGCGATATCCTGCACGCCGGTCTTTTCTTTGACCAGGAATGTCGTGGGAGTCGACGAAGGGCCCGCGCCGTTGAATTCTTGCTTGCCGAAATAAAGCGCTGCACCACCAGCCAGGATCACCAGCACCGCCGTCGACATCATGAAATTCATGAACACGACGATCTGGTTGCGCGAAGCGCGCGAACGCTTGGGCGGCGGCGTCCCGATTTCGGGGCGCAGCGCTTCCTGCGCGGTCTTTGGAACGATCGGATTTGCGGCGCGCGGCGCGCCTTGCCCCTGATCTGGCGTATTGATGCTCATCTTGCCTCGCCACTTCCTCTTGCGTCGAATCCCCGCCGGGAGACTAGGCCCGAATGTGGCAGAAATCACGGCAAAGGGCCCCCAAAGGGGCCCCTGCCCACAGGCGATCAGCCGTTATAGCGCTGGAAGACCAGCGATGCGTTGGTTCCGCCGAAACCGAAGGAGTTCGACAGGGCGACATCGATCTGCCGGGCGCGCGGCTTGTGCGGCACGAGATCGATCGCGGTTTCGCGCTCGGGATTATCGAGATTGATCGTCGCTGGCGCGATGTTGTCGCGAATGGCGAGGATCGAAAAGATCGCTTCCGCGGCACCGGCAGCACCAAGCAGATGGCCGATCGACGACTTGGTCGACGACATCGAAACCTTGGAGGCAGCGTTGCCGACAAGGCGTTCGACCGCACCCAGTTCGATCGTGTCGGCCATGGTCGACGTGCCATGGGCGTTGATGTAGTCGACATCCGCCGGCGACAGGTTGGCGCGCTTGAGGGCGGCCGTCATGCAGCGGAAGGCGCCGTCGCCGTCTTCGGCGGGAGCGGTGATGTGATGTGCGTCACCGGTCAGGCCGTAGCCAACAACTTCTGCGTAGATCTTGGCACCGCGCGCCTTGGCGTGCTCAAGCTCCTCGAGAACGACAACGCCGGCTCCCTCGCCCATGACGAAACCGTCGCGGTCGCGGTCATAAGGACGCGAGGCCTTCTCGGGCTCGTCGTTGCGGTCGGTCGACAGCGCCCGGCAAGCGGCAAAGCCGGCAAGCGAAAGGCGCGTCACTGGTGCTTCGGCACCGCCGGCCAGCATCACGTCGGCATCGCCGAACATGATCAGGCGGGCTGCATCGCCGATAGCGTGCGCACCGGTCGAGCAGGCGGTGACGACGGCATGGTTGGGGCCCTTGAGCCCGTGCCGGATCGAAACCTGGCCCGAAACCAGATTGATGATCTGGCCTGGAATGAAGAAGGGGCTGATGCGGCGCGGGCCGCGTTCCTTGAGGATCAGCGCATTTTCAGCAATGCCGTCAATGCCGCCGATGCCCGAGCCGATCATGACGCCGGTTGCGTTTTGCTCTTCCGGCGTCTTGGGCTGCCAGCCCGAATCCTTCAATGCCTCGTCGGCGGCCGCGATCCCGTAAAGGATGAAGTCGCCGATCTTGCGCAGTTCCTTGTGCTCAAGGACCGCTTCGGGATTGAAGGAATTGTCGCTGCCGTCACCCCTGGGGATGACGTTGGCAATTTTGCAGGGGAGATCTTCGACCTCGAACTCCGAGATGCGCCTCGCGGCGCTACGACCGGAAAGAAGCTCTTTCCAGCCGTGCTCGTAGCCCATGCCGAACGGTGAAAGCAGGCCAAGGCCCGTGACGACCACACGCCTCATCGCAGGCATCCCTGACAATTCGCGATCGCTCAGGCCGAAGCCTTGTCAAT
This sequence comes from Aminobacter sp. P4_D5, assembly GCF_056401815.1. Classification (NCBI taxonomy): domain Bacteria; kingdom Pseudomonadati; phylum Pseudomonadota; class Alphaproteobacteria; order Hyphomicrobiales; family Phyllobacteriaceae; genus Aminobacter; species Aminobacter sp. P4_D5. The sequence goes on from NZ_JBFUIP010000010.1 coordinate 58,230, forward strand.
GTACTTCACGGCGTCGCCAACGGTGAGGATGGTTTCGGCCGCGTCGTCAGGAATTTCGACGCCGAATTCTTCTTCGAACGCCATAACGAGCTCGACCGTGTCGAGGCTGTCCGCGCCCAGGTCGTCGATGAAGCTTGCAGCTTCAGTCACCTTGTCGGCGTCAACGCCAAGATGTTCGATAACGATCTTCTTGACGCGCTCTGCGGTGTCACTCATGTGGGCATCCTCAGTCTGATGTTTGTTAGGTCTTCGTTAGCGGGCGGATTGCCGCTAATCAAGCTGTAATCTGCGCTTTCCCAAGCGCTCGGGTGGCGGTCCGGTTTCGGCCCGGCCACCTGATGGAGCGCGGCAATACACGAAAACTTCACCGCGTCCAAGGCAAAAGGGCCGGTTATCCCGGCCTATTGCGTCAATCAGATCATCGCCATGCCGCCATTTACATGGATTGTCTGGCCAGTGACATAAGCTGCTTCGTTGGAAGCGAGATAAGCGACGGCCGAAGCAACTTCCTTGCCGGTGCCCATGCGCTTGGCCGGGATCGCGGCCATGATCGTCTCTTTCTGCTTGTCGTTGAGCTTCTCCGTCATTGCCGATTCGATGAAGCCGGGGGCGACGCAATTGACGGTGATGTTGCGGGTCGCGATCTCCTGGGCGAGCGACTTGGAAAAGCCGATCATGCCCGCCTTGGAGGCACAGTAGTTGGTCTGGCCAGGATTGCCGGTGACGCCGACGATCGAGGTGATGTTGATGATGCGGCCATGGCGGCGGCGCATCATCGGGTGCGTCAACTCGCGCGTCAGGCGGAACATCGCCGTCAGGTTGATCTCGATGACACTGTCCCAGTCGGCGTCGGACATGCGCACGAACAGGCCGTCCTTGGTGATGCCGGCGTTGTTGACCAGGATGTCGACGCCTTCGAGATCGGCCTCGGCCTTCTGGCCCAGCGCCTTGACTTCATCGCGGTCGGCGAGATTGGCCGGAAACAGTTTCACGCGGTCGCCGAGCTCGCTGGCCAGGGCCTCGAGCTTTTCAACGCGTGTGCCGTGCAGGCCAACGATGGCGCCCTGCTTGTGGAGGATGCGGGCGATTTCTTCGCCGATGCCCCCGGATGCGCCGGTGACGAGTGCCTTGCGGCCGGTCAGATCGAGCATTTTTCAATCCCTTTCAGAGATCGCCCTTCACGGGCGGGTCGATTGAATTGTTCAGACGAGTGCGGCGATTGCCGCGTCGATGTCGGCCGGGTTGTTGACCGCAGCCGTTGCGATGTCCTTGTTGATGCGGCGGGCGAGGCCCGACAACACCTTGCCGGCGCCCACTTCGTAAAGTGTGGTGACGCCGTTGTTGCCGAACCATTCGACCGTCTCGCGCCAGCGCACGCGGCCGGTGACCTGCTCGACGAGGCGGGCGGCGATCTCTTCGGGATCGGTGATCGGCTGAACCGAGACGTTGGCGACAACCGGAACGATCGGCGGATGCTTCTTCACCCCGGCGAGTGCTTCGCGCATTTTTTCAGCCGCCGGCGCCATCAGCGCCGAATGGAAAGGCGCTGAGACCTGCAGCATCAGCGCGCGCTTGGCGCCCTTTTCGGTGCAGAGCTTGGCGGCGCGTTCGACGGCCGCCTTCTCGCCCGAGATCACCAGCTGGCCGCCGCCATTGTCGTTGGCGATCTGGCACACCGAACCCTGGGCAGCCTCAGCACAGGCGGCGTCGACATCGGCTTGCTCCAGTCCGATGATCGCAGCCATCGCGCCCTGCCCGGCCGGCACCGCCGCCTGCATGGCGTCGCCGCGGATGCGCAGCAGGCGCGCCGCGTCGGCGACCGAAACAAAGCCAGCGGCAGCTAGTGCCGAATACTCGCCGAGCGAGTGCCCCGCGACGTATGAAACCTTGTCCTTGAGCGACAGGCCGCGCGATTCCAGCGCCCTGAAGGCAGCCATCGACACCGCCATCAGCGCCGGCTGGGCGTTGGCCGTCAGCGTCAGCGTCTCTTCAGGACCTTCCCAGATCAGCTTCGAAAGTTTTTCGCCCAATGCATCATCGACTTCTTCGAACACGCGGCGCGCTTCGGGAAAAGCATCGGCGAGTTCCTTGCCCATGCCGACAGCCTGGCTGCCCTGCCCCGGGAAAGTGAATGCAACGGCCATGTTGGTCTCCTGGCTACTTGCCGCATCGGCCCGAACCGGAATCGGTTTCACCGGGTGCGATGCGCAGACTTATCACGTGGAGCGCCCTTGCACGTTCGGGAACAAGCATCACGCCACATCGTTGTGCCTCTGGCGCAATGGATACCGTGAAGTCAAGTCTTGAGGGCTTTGGGACCCCGCTGGGGCAAATAATCACAGATGATTAATACGAAACACCTTTTGTTTGCCTCATCCTTCTCAATTTTGCCATATGCGCTAGGTTTTCGATGACCGTTTTGTGACAGTTGCGTGACGCCGCTGTCGAGCGCCCGGGGAAGTTGAGTTGGCAAAGCAATTGGCGGACGGCAAGGCCGTCGTCAGAGATGACGAAAACGAGGCCGCGCGAGCGCGTGGCCGGCGTGCCTATACTTTGTGCGTGCTGCGCTCGGTCATGGTCACGCTCGCCGTTTCGGCGGTGCTGGTCTTTGCCATCGAGTTGGTCGCGCGCGGCTCCTTCGTCGACACCCTCAACTTCTTCCAGCAGCCGTTCAAGCCGAGCTGGACGACGGTCGCCCTGTTTGCCCTTTTGATCATCGCTCTCGATGCGCTTCTCGGGCGGCCCTATAATGGCCTTTTGATCGTTGCGCCCGTCGCACTCGTGCTCGCCTTCGTCGGCCATCAGAAATCGCTCTATCTCGGCGACCCGCTCTACCCGACGGATTTCCTCTACGCCCGTCAGATCGTCGAACTGATGCCGCTGCTCGTTCGTGAACGGCCCCTCGCCGGCATCGGCATTGCCGTCGGCCTGATCGTGGGCATCTCGCTACTTGTGCTGGCCTGGCGCTACTGGCGCCGCCGCATGCCGACCTTGACGCTTTGGGCCCGCGTCTCGCGTCTCGCTATCGCCATTCCAACCCTCGCCTTCTTTGTCTCGATCATGGACTACGCGACCTTTTCGTGGACGCGCGACCGCCTCCAGATCATCCCCATGATGTGGGACCAGAAGGAAAATTACGCCTCCAATGGCTTTGCCATCGCCTTCGCGCTCAATGTGCCGATGGCCAAGGTCAAGGCGCCGGAGGGCTATTCCGAAAAGGCGATCGACGCCATTGCCCGGCCTGAACAGGCTGTCGCGGCCCTGCCGGAGGAAAAGCCCGACGTCATCATCGTGATGAGCGAATCCTTCTGGGATCCGACGCTTCTGCCTGGCGTATCGATCGCACCCGATCCTATAAAGAATGCACGCGCATCGCAGTCGGGCCATGTTTTTTCGCCCGAATTCGGCGGCATGACCGCCAATGTCGAGTTCGAGGCCCTGACCGGTTTCTCCAACGCCTTCCTGCCGGCCGGCTCCATTCCCTACCAGCAATATGTCCGCGCGCCGGTGCCTTCGCTGGCCACCTTCTTCAAGAGCGAAGGCTACGAGACCCGCGCCATCCATCCGTTCGGCAGCTGGTTCTGGAACCGCGCGCCTGTCTACCAGGCCTTCGGCTTCGACAAGTTCATGTCGGAAGAAAACCTGCCGCCGCTCGAAAAGCGCGGGCCGCTGGCATCCGACGCCGCCTTGATGGAAGAGATCATCCGCGAAGCCGATGCGACCGAGCATCCGTTCTTCTTCTTTGCGGTCTCCCTGCAGAGCCACGGCCCTTACGAGCCGAACCGCTACAGCGACACGACCCACAAGGTCGAGGCCGCAACGACGCAGTGGGCACGCGATTCGATCCTGACCTATGCCGAGGGCGCTTCTGACGCGGACCGCGGCCTCAAGCGGCTGATGGACTGGGCGAGCAAGCGCGAGCGCCCGACCGTGATCGCCTTCTTCGGTGACCACCTGCCGCCGCTCGGGCCCGTCTATGTCGAGACCGGCTTCATGAAAGAGCCGGTTGCCAAGCGCAAGGCGGCGATCGGCGAGATGCTGGTCCAGCACGAAACGCCGCTGGTGGTGTGGTCGAACCGCACAGGTCCCGCGCGCGACATCGGCTCGATCAGCCCGGCCTTCCTGCCTCTGCATGTGCTCGAGACCGCCGGCATCAGCCACCCCTACTACACCGGTTTCCTTGGCGACCTGCATGACCGATTCCGGGTCGTCGACCGCAACGTGCTGCTACCACGCGAAGGCGAGTCGGTGTTCGACTGGTCGCGCGCAAAACAGCTCGACCCGGCGATCCGCGATTTCCGCTGGCTGCAATACGACATGATGTTCGGCAAGCGCCGCGGCGCCAAGGGCTTCTTCCCCGAGACGGTCGACAAAGTCGTTGCCGACCGCACCCGCTCGCCGCTTTTCCTGCAACCCGAGGCACTCGGCTGAGCGGCGAAAAACCCAAGAAAATGGCCGATTTCGGCGGGATTTTTGGCCCCGCCCCTTGCCTTGGCCGCACTTAGCATGTAGACGCCCGCCATCTGCCGGTCCCAGCTGGGGGCTGAACGGAGGGCCGGAGGCTTTCTTGAAAGTCTCCGTGTGAAGCGAAAACGCTTCCGCCTCCCGTGTCTCCGCTCTCGACCGTCTCGTCGTGCTCCTTTCTTCCCCTGAGGAGGCCGTAAGGCCCTCGAAGGGTCAGCGAGGTCGCAGAGGCTCTAGCCGCCGGGACCGGAAGATCGAAACGAAGAAAGGCAAAAGCTATGGCTCTTTATGAACATGTGTTTCTTGCCCGCCAGGACCTCTCGCAGCAGCAGGTCGATGCACTTGTCGAACACTACAAGGGCATCATCACTGCAGCAGGCGGGTCGGTTGGCCGGGTCGAGAACTGGGGACTGAAGTCCCTCACCTACCGCGTCAACAAGAACCGCAAGGCGTATTACACGCTTATGGACATCACCGCTCCGTCGGCTGCCGTCAAGGAAGTCGAGCGCCAGCAGGGCCTGTCCGAAGACGTTCTGCGCTTCCTGACCATCAAGGTCGACGCGCATGAAGAAGGCGTCTCCGCCATGATGCAGAAGCGCGAAGAGCGCTCCGAGCGTGGTGGCTTTGGCGATCGTCCGCGCAGCTTCGGCGACCGCGACCGTGGTGATCGCGGCCCGCGCAGCTTCGGCGACCGCGATGGCGGTGGTGATCGTGGCCCGCGCCGTCCGCGCGAAGGTGTTGAAGGGGGTGCAGAATAATGGTCGACATCAATCAGATCCCGACCCGTCGTCCCTTCCATCGCCGCCGCAAGACCTGCCCGTTCTCCGGCGCCAACGCTCCGAAGATCGACTACAAGGACGTGCGTCTGCTGCAGCGCTACATTTCCGAGCGCGGCAAGATCGTTCCTTCGCGCATCACCGCCGTCAGCCAGAAGAAGCAGCGTGAACTCGCCAAGGCGATCAAGCGCGCCCGCTTCCTCGGCCTGCTGCCCTACGTGGTGAAGTGATCTGCTTTCTGGCCCGGGTGCTTTGTCGCCCGGGCCAGAATTTTCCTGCCGCGACGGGCGTGGCCGGTTAAGTCTCAAAATCCCGAGTTGGGTCTCCTCAAGAGCCCCTAACTGCCGCAACGACAGGCAGGACAGCGAAACCGGCGGTACCGCCCTTCCCTGCTTCCTTGCCCGTTGAATTTTATTCGCTGCCTTTGCAGCCAACGAAAGGACAGGAAAATGGACGTCATTCTCCTCGAACGCATTTCCCGCCTCGGCCAGATGGGCGACACCGTCAAGGTCAAGGACGGCTTTGCCCGCAACTTCCTTCTGCCCAAGGGCAAGGCGCTCCGCGCCAACGAAGCCAACAGGAAGAAGTTCGAAGGCCAGCGCGCTCAGCTCGAAGCCCGCAACCTCGAGCGCAAGTCGGAAGCCCAGCAGGTCGCCGACAAGCTCGACGGCAAGACCTTCGTGATCGTGCGTTCGGCTGGTGAAACCGGCCAGCTCTACGGTTCGGTCTCGACCCGCGACATCGCCGACCTGCTGATCGCCGAAGGCTTCACTGTTGCCCGCAACCAGGTCGAGCTCAACCAGCCGATCAAGAACATCGGCCTGACCAATGTGGCGATCGCGCTGCACGCCGAAGTCGAAGTCACCATCACGCTGAACATCGCGCGCACGGCCGACGAAGCCGAGCGCCAGACGAAGGGCGAGACGCTGACCACGGCTGAGGCCATCTACGGCGACGACATCAACGAAAACGCCCGTCCGGACAGCTTCTTTGATCCGAACGAAGACGGCGAAGGCGACGAAGGCTGATTTCAGCCAACGCCTTCTATCCAGTTTTCTGGACCAAGCCCGGATGGCAACATCCGGGCTTTTTTTGTGCCAGCCGTGGAACTTGTCAGCACTGTCACTATCTTCCAAGATCGGACTACAGGACTGACCTCTTTCGCGAGCACGCCATGAACATGTTGTTGCAACGCATCGTCGGTAAGCTTGTGCGCACGGGCGATCTGACAGTCACCGGCCCCAATGGGCGGTCGCATCGATTCGGCGACGGTTCCGGCGAGCCGGTACATCTCCTGATCAAGACACGGCGCGCCGAGAGCGCCATTGCACTCGATCCCATGCTAGCCCTGCCCGAGGCCTATATGGACGGCGATGTCGACATCGTCGGTGGCGATGTGCTCGGGCTGATGCGGGTCGTCTTCCAAAATCTCGGCAATGGCAGCATCGACACTGCCTGGACCAAGGCGATCGACAATGTGAGGCTCGCCTTCCGGCGCTTTCAGCAGGTCAACACCGCCGCGCGCGCCAAGCGCAACGTCCAGCGGCACTACGATCTGTCGGGTGATCTCTACCGGCTCTTCCTCGACGCCGACATGCAATATTCCTGCGCCTATTTCACCCATCCGGACATGACGCTGGAAGAGGCCCAGATCGCCAAGAAGGCGCATATCGCAGCCAAGATGCGGCTGAGGCCGGGACAATCGGTGCTCGACATCGGTTCCGGCTGGGGCGGACTTGGGCTTTATCTGGCCCGCAGCTTCGAGGTCCAGGTGCTCGGCGTCACCTTGTCAAGCGAGCAGCATGCTGTCGCCACCGAGCGCGCGCATGAAGAAGGGCTGGACGGCCACGTCCATTTTGAAATCAGGGATTATCGCGAATTGGTCGAGCGCTTCGACCGCATCGTTTCCGTCGGTATGTTCGAGCACGTTGGCGTCAACCACTACCGCACCTTCTTCGACAACGTTGCCAAGCGCCTGAAGCCCGATGGTGTCATGGTGCTGCACTCGATCGGCCGTGCCGGCCCCCCAGCCTCGACCAGCGCCTTCATCCGCAAGCACATCTTCCCCGGCGGTTATATTCCCGCTCTGTCGGAGGTGCTGCCAGCGATTGAAAAGGCCGGCCTGATGGTCACCGATGTCGAGATCCTGCGGCTGCATTATGCCGACACGCTGAAGCATTGGGGCAAACGCTTTGCGGCCAACCGCGACAAAGCCAGGGCGATCTATGACGAGCGCTTCTGCCGGATGTGGGAGTTCTATCTCGCGGCGTCCGAAGCTGCCTTCCGCTGGCAGGACCTGATGGTGTTCCAGATCCAGCTCACTCACCGCAACGACACGCTGCCATTGACCCGCGACTATATCGGCAAGTGCGAAAAGGCGCTCGCCATGCACGAACTGGCGCATCGCGAGACCGAACCTGCCGCCAAAAGCAGCCGCCGCAGGAAAGTGGCGGACAAGGAGTAGGTTCCGCCCTTGCCTCCGCCACCTCGCTTGTAGGAAATAGGCCCGTTGCAAATTTTAACTGTTAGAGCGTCCTTTGCGCGTCAGAGTGGACGCGCGGCGCTCTGATCGCGCGGGCCTTTTTCATGACCTATGTCATCTACGCTGCCGCCGCCCTTGCCGAGATCGCCGGCTGCTTTGCCTTCTGGGCCTGGTGGCGGCTTGAAAAATCGCCGCTCTGGCTCGCACCGGGCCTGCTTTCACTGATCGCCTTTGCCTGGCTTTTGGCGCTGGTCGAGGCCAACGCCGCCGGCCGCGCCTATGCCGCTTATGGCGGCATCTACATCGCCGCTTCGCTCAGCTGGCTTTGGCTCGCCGAGGGCATCCGGCCTGACCGCTGGGACATGATCGGCGCCGTCATCTGCATTCTCGGCGCCTCGATCATCCTGCTCGCGCCACGAAGCGCGTGAAGCGCCCGACCTAGGCTTGGCGCCTTACCATTTGACCTGCAGGCCAACATTGCCTTCGAAGACGCGGCTGTGCTCGCCACCGAGATTGAAGGTGTGGTCGGCCACGGCAAAGGTGCTGACCTTGTCGGTGAAGGCATGCGTGATGCCGGCGCCGAGTTCGAGCCTGGTGCCGCCGGTTTCGACCTTGATCGCGTCGCTGTCGAAATAGGTAACGTCCTCACCATCGAAGCCATGCCAGAAATTGGCCTTGAGATAAGGCTTGAACTGGCCTGACGAGGTGTCGAACGTACCCTGCAGCCGCGCCCCGATCCGGCCGGTCACGCTGCGACCCTCGTCGAAACGGACCGCCGACAAGGTGTCGTTGCCGTCGTCGAAGGACAGGTCCTGCCAGATGATCTGGGCCTGTGGCTCAAGCACCCAGCCCTCGGTCAAGGCGATGGGCGCGCCTGCTTCCAGCGAAGCAGTCACCACGCGTCCAGCGGCGTCGATGCCAAAGGCGCGGTCTGAGCGCGCGTCGCCACCGAACCATGTGCCCATCAGCACGCCATCTAGGTACCAGCCGCCGGCACCGACATACGTGTAGTAGCCGCCGACCGAATAGGCATTGAGGTCGAGCTTGCCGGCGGCGAGATCGATCTGGCCCAGGACAGCGCCGCGCACGTCGGCATCGAGACTGGCATATCCCAGGAACATGCCGGCGACGTTGCGGGCGCCTGTTTCCGTTTCGGAGCGGAGCATGTCGAGGCCGGCCTGAATTCCGAAGGTCGTGCCGTCGGTCGAAGGTGAGACGGTGCCCGACCAGCTCTGCTCGGTGCTGGAGCCGAAAACCCGGCCCCAGCTGGTGGAAAAGTTGTCGCCGCCCGAAAGGAAGCTCTGCTCGCCGCGGCGCTCGTGGAAGGTGCCGAGCGTCGACATGGCGAGATCGCGTGCCATCGGCGGCAGCACCGAATAGACCGCCGTCTCGGGACGGAGGATCGGCACACCGGGAACCGGAGCGGCCGGATCGGTGGGTAGCGAGCCCAGATCGATAAACTCGGAGCGCAGGTACCAGTTCTCTTGCGATCCAGCGCTGACGCCACCACGAAACAAAAGATATTCGTGCGCGCCAAACGCCAGCGGCGTGGCGAGCGTGAAGGCGCCGGCAGTGGAGGTGGACGTGCCGGTCGCTTCCACAACCAGGATGCCGTCGCGGGTAGTCAGCGCCCCGGCTCCGCCGGCCTTGACGACAACGATGCCAGTCGAACCTGTACCCGTACCGTTCTGGATCACGAGCTTGTCGGACGGCGAGCCGTCGCTGCCAAGCACCGTGTCGAGCCGCAGGAAGCCGGCAGCGCCGATATAATTGCCAGCCACCGTGAACGTGTCGGCAGCACTCGGCGCGCCATTGGTCAGGTCGATGGTGCCGGCATTGGTCAGCGTCGCGGCATTTGCCGGCGTGAACGCGCGGACAGCACCATGGGCGCCTGCGCCGGCAAACAATGTGCTCGATGCATCGATGTCGAAGCTGCCGGTATTCGACAGGGCGTCGCCAAGGACAAAATTGCCGTTGAGAGTGAAGGTCGAGCCTTGGGTGAGGTTGACTGTCTCCCAATTGATATAGCGAGCTACCGAGGTCGAGCTGGTACCTTCAAACGTCAGCGTGTCAATGCTGGTGCTGGCGCCGCCATCGATTGTCCGTCCTGGCGCAAAACTCGCTTCGGTCAGACCACGCAGCAAGGCCGTGTCCTGACCGTTGCCCATGATAATGTTGCCGCCGATCGTGCCGCCGCCCAGCCAGCGGAACGTATTGTTGCCATTGCCGAGGTTGACGAACGTGCCGATCGCGGCGGTACCGGACACCTCAAGCAGATCGTTGCCTTGGGCCGCTTCGATAGAGGTATCGATCGTGCCGCCCGACATTCGCATCTGGTTGTTGGCTTGCTCCAGATCGACATTGCCAATGCGTCCGCCGGTCATCGTAACAAAGTCGCCGGCATAGAACCGACCAATGATATGGCCGCCGCTGATCGTCGCGGTGTCAAGTTCGCTGCCCTGATGGAGCGCGCCGATGACGCCATCTGTCATGATGAAGACATCAGCGCCACCTGACTGGGAGATGGTGCCGTTGATGGTGCCGGAATGAATTTCGACGCGATCGACGAAGTTGCCGAAGGTCACGTCGCCATTGATCGTGCCAGTACCACCTGCCGGCATGGTCAGCGTGTTGGTGCCATCGGTGTCGGTCAGCACCACGGCATTTGTGCCGCTGTCGCAGACATAGGTGCTGTGGCCGGCCGTCGGCGTCAGGTCGCAGGCGGCATATGCCGGCATCGCGGATGCCAGCAAAACCATCGCGGTCGAGGCGGACCAGCCGATTCGAACCGACGCCGGACGACGAATGCGCATATTGCCCCCTCAAGCCAACGAAGCCGCCGCGCCATAGTGCGGATTCCGGCTCTCAACACCTTGAAGCATATACGCCGCTATGTGCCGCATCGCGGCGAATATGACCTCAGTGGCAGCTAAGATCACTGAATATCCAAGCAAATCAACGGCGAATATATACAAACGCGAGGCCGATTGCGTTGCACTCAGTCTTGGTGAATTCAGTGGCTTACGCGATTTTCCTGTTTTGTTCTCGGCGCTTCGACGCTAGAATCTCACCGATTCGCGTCAACCTGATTCCACCGTCGAGCCACCGTGCCTGTGGACGAATGTGAATAACGTGGCCAGTCGGAAATGACGATGCGGATTGTGTCTCGGCTCTGATACTGGAGATGCTTGGTAATAGATTGGGGACGACATTGGCTGAGGCAGCGCGCAAGTTCGAGGTGGCGGAAACCCCACTCTACCGGGAAGCCCCCAACAACATCGAAGCCGAGCAGGCGCTGCTGGGCGCGATGCTGGTCAACAACGACGCCTTCTACCGCGTGTCGGACTTCCTCAAGGCGACCCACTTCTACGAACCGCTGCACCGCAAGATCTTCGAGGTCTCCTCCGAGCTCATCCGCATGGGCAAGATGGCGAACCCGGTGACGATCAAGACCTTCCTGCCCGCCGACGAGAAGGTCGGCGACATGACGGTTTCCCAATATCTCGCCGCCCTCGCCTCGAATGCCGTCACCGTCATTAATGCGTCCGACTACGGCCGCGCTGTCTACGACCTTGCCACCCGCCGCGCGCTGATCACCGTCGGCGAAGACATGGTCAACATCGCTTATGACGCGCCTGTCGACATGTCGCCGGGCGAGCAGATCGAGGATGCCGAGCGCCGCTTGTTCGAACTCGCCGAGACCGGCCGCTACGATGGCGGTTTCGAAAGCTTCTCCGACGCGGTCAAGACCGCGATCGACATGGCCAGTGCCGCCTATATGCGCGATGGCCATCTCTCCGGCGTCGCCAGCGGCCTGCAGGATCTCGACGCCCGCATGGGCGGCCTGCAATCCTCCGACTTGATCGTGCTCGCCGGTCGCCCCGGCATGGGCAAGACCTCGCTCGTCACCAACATCGCCTTCAATGTCGCCCACGCCTATGTGCCGGCCCAGCAGGCCGACGGCTCGTTCAAGGCCGAAAACGGCGGTGTCGTAGGCTTTTTCTCGCTCGAAATGTCGTCAGAGCAGCTGGCCACTCGTATCATTTCCGAGCAGGCCGAAGTGCCGTCTTCCAAGATCCGCCGTGGCGATCTCACCGAGGCCGATTTCGAAAAGCTGGTCAGCTGTACCCAGACGCTGCAGAAGATCCCGCTGTTCATCGATTCGACCGGTGGTATCTCCATCGCCCAGCTTGCCGCGCGTGCCCGCCGCCTCAAGCGCCAGCGCGGCCTCGACGTCATCATCATCGACTATATCCAGCTGATGCAGGGGTCGTCGAAATCCTCGCAGAACCGCGTCCAGGAAATCACCGAGATCACCACCGGCCTCAAGGCGCTGGCCAAGGAACTCAACGTCCCGATCATCGCGCTGTCGCAGCTGTCGCGTCAGGTCGAAAGCCGCGACGACAAGCGTCCGCAGCTCTCCGATCTGCGTGAATCCGGCTCGATCGAGCAGGACGCCGACGTCGTGATCTTCGTTTATCGTGAAGAGTACTATCTCAAGAACAAGGAGCCGAAGCCCGGTACCGACGATTACCTGAAGTGGGAAGGCGACATGGCTGATGTGCGCGGCAAGGCCGAAGTGATCATCGCCAAGCAGCGTCACGGCCCCACCGGCACCGTCAGCCTCGGCTTCCAAGGCGAATTCACCCGCTTCTTCGACCTCGCACCCGAGCATCACCTGCCGGACAGGTTTGGAGAAGAGTAGGCTTGTCAGACGCCTTGAGCCTTACCTCGGCAGCAAAAAAGCATCCCCACACCCATGGCTAAAAACCGCGTCCAATTCGTCTGCCAGAATTGCGGCTCAGCACACCAGCGCTGGGCCGGCAAATGCGATTCCTGCGGCGAATGGAACACCCTTGTCGAAGAAGGCACGTCGGGTGGAATCGGCTCTGGCCCCGGCGCGCTCAAGAGCGCACGCAAGGGCCGCGCGGTCACGCTGACCTCGCTCGACGGCGATATAGAAGATGCGCCGCGCATCGTCTCGGGCATCAGCGAACTCGACCGCGCCACCGGCGGCGGTTTCGTGCGTGGCTCCGCACTGCTCATCGGCGGCGATCCGGGCATCGGCAAATCAACCTTGCTCACCCAGGCGGCGGCAGCACTCGCATCGCGCGGCCACCGCGTCGTCTATGTCTCGGGTGAAGAAGCCGTCGCCCAGATCAGGCTGCGCGCCCAGCGCCTGGGCGTCGCCACCTCGCCGGTAGAGCTTGCCGCCGAGACCAATGTCGAAGACATCCTCGCCACCATCGCCGACGGCAAGCGCCCGGACCTGGTCATCATCGATTCGATCCAAACCTTATGGACCGATCTTGCCGATTCAGCGCCTGGTACAGTCACCCAGGTGCGCGCCTCGTCCCAGGCGATGATCCGCTATGCCAAGTCAACAGGTGCCGCCGTGGTGCTCGTCGGCCACGTCACCAAGGAAGGCCAGATCGCCGGCCCACGTGTCGTCGAGCATATGGTCGACGGCGTGCTCTATTTCGAAGGCGAAGGCGGCCATCATTTCCGCATCCTGCGCACCGTCAAGAACCGCTTCGGCCCGACCGACGAGATCGGCGTCTTCGAAATGTCCGACAAGGGCCTGCGCGAAGTCGCCAACCCTTCCGAGCTCTTCCTCGGCGAGCGCCATGCCAAGGCGCCGGGTGCCGCCGTCTTTGCCGGCATGGAGGGCACAAGGCCAGTACTGGTCGAGATCCAGGCGCTCGTCGCAGCCTCCTCGCTTGGCACCCCGCGACGCGCGGTCGTCGGCTGGGATTCGTCACGACTGTCGATGATCCTCGCCGTGCTCGAGGCCCATTGCGGCGTGCGCTTTGCCCAGCACGATGTCTATCTCAACGTCGCTGGCGGCTACCGCATCTCCGAGCCGGCCGCCGATCTGGCGGTGGCTTCCGCACTGGTTTCATCGCTCACCGGTCTTGCCCTGCCCGCTGATTGCGTCTATTTCGGCGAAATCAGCCTTTCAGGCGCCGTAAGGCCGGTTGCGCATGCGCAGCAGCGCCTTAAAGAGGCCGAAAAGTTGGGCTTCGGAAGGGCCGTGCTGCCCTCCGGCAGTGGGGAACTCGCAGGTGGACTCGGAGCCGGATCGTTCCAGCCGACCGCATTGGCGGATCTGGTGGCGCGCATAGCCGGCACAAAACGAAGCCGCGCGGAAGAGACGGACTGAAACCGTCGTCATGGAGTGAGTGGACACGATGCCGATTACGCTGCTTGACGGAATTCTGGTCGGCTTCACCCTGGTCTCGGCGATGCTCGCCATGGTACGCGGTTTTTCGCGCGAAGTGCTTTCGGTCGCCTCCTGGGCCGCTGCCGCCGCTGCCGCCTTCTTCTTCTACAAGCCGGTCATTCCTTACGTTCAGCCCTATATCGACAATGAAAAGATCGCGATGGCCGCTGCCGCCGGTATCGTCTTCATCGTCGCGCTGATCATCGTCACCATCATCACCATGAAGATCGCCGACTTCATCATCGACAGCCGCATCGGCGCGCTCGATCGCACGCTCGGCTTCCTCTATGGTGCGGCGCGCGGTGTCCTGGTGGTCGCCGTCGGGCTTTTGTTCTTCAACTGGCTGGTTGGCACCAATGCGCCGGCATGGGTCAGCGAGGCCAAGTCGCGGCCCTTGCTCGAAAGCATCGGCACGTCGATCGAAAACCTGCTGCCCGAGGATCCGGAAAACTCGATCCTCAAGAAGCTCAAGTCGCAGGGCGGCGAGCCAGAGGCCGGCACGGCAACGCCACCGGCTGACGGCGAGGCCGACACGCCAGCCGAACCGGCACCGACCAATAACTGACGATCTCGCGAGAGGCGGGGAAGTTCCGTTGCCCTTCCCGCTTCTTGGCACTATATAGCGTTTTTGCGACGAGAGGCCTCGCCCCATGGCAGACGCATCGACCGCCCTTTCAGCGGAAGCTGACGATCATTTCCACGACGAATGCGGTGTCTTCGGCATCTTCGGCCGGCAAGACGCTGCGGCAATCGTCACGCTGGGGCTACATGCGCTCCAGCATCGCGGCCAGGAGGCTGCGGGTATCGTCAGCTATGACGGCAGCCAGTTCCACGTCGAGCGCCATGTCGGCCTGATCGGCGACACCTTCACCAAGCAGCGCGTCATCGACAGCCTCAAGGGCAACCGCGCCATCGGCCACACCCGCTATGCCACCACCGGCGGTGCTGGCATGCGCAACATCCAGCCTTTCTTTGCCGAACTCGCCGATGGCGGCTTTGCGGTCGCCCATAACGGCAACCTCACCAATGCCATGACGGTGCAGCGCGCGTTGCAGAAGCAAGGCTCGATCTTCTCGTCGACCTCCGACACAGAAACCATCCTGCATCTGGTCGCCACCTCCAAGGAGCGCGACCTCAATTCGCGCTTCATCGACGCGGTGCGCCAGGTCGAAGGTGCGTTCTCGCTGGTTGCGATGTCGTCCAAGAAGATGATCGGCTGCCGCGATCCCCTCGGCATCCGCCCGCTAGTGCTGGGCGATCTCGACGGCGCCTGGATCCTTGCTTCGGAAACCTGCGCGCTCGACATCATCGGCGCGCGTTTCGTGCGCGACCTCAAGCCCGGCGAAATGGTCATCGTCACCTCCAAGGGCATCGAGAGCATCTTCCCGTTCGAGCAGCAGAAGTCGCGCTTCTGCATCTTCGAATATGTCTATTTCGCCCGTCCCGACTCCTCGGTCGAGGGCCGCAACGTCTACGAGGTGCGCAAGCGCATCGGTGCTGAACTCGCGGTCGAAAGCCCTGTTGAAGCCGACATCGTCGTGCCGGTACCGGATTCCGGTACGCCCGCGGCCATCGGCTTTTCGCAGCAAGCCGGCATTCCCTTCGAGCTCGGCATCATCCGCAACCATTATGTCGGCCGCACCTTCATTTCGCCCGGCGATTCCATTCGCCACATGGGCGTCAAGCTCAAGCACAACGCCAACCGCCGCATGATCGAAGGCAAGCGCGTGGTGCTGGTCGATGATTCCATCGTGCGCGGCACCACCAGCCAGAAAATCGTGCAGATGGTGCGTGATGCGGGTGCCAAGGAGGTGCATATGCGCATCGCCTCGCCGCCCACCCGCGCCTCGTGCTTCTACGGCGTCGACACGCCGGAGAAATCGAAGCTTCTGGCCTCGCGCATGACGATCGAAGAGATGGCCGAGTTCATCCGTGTCGATTCGCTCGGCTTCCTGACCATCGATGGCCTCTACCGCGCCGTTGGCGAATCGAGCCGCGACAACGAACAGCCGCAATTCTGCGACGCCTGCTTCACCGGGCAGTATCCGACCAGCCTCGCCGATTTCGATGGCTCCGACAATGTACGCACGTTGTCGCTGCTGGCGACAGGCGGACTGTAGATCACGCCTCATACGGTCGGCTGGTTTCCGCATCAGTTCGCGGAAACCGCGTGGCTCTTCCAGAGGAAGCCCTGCCGCAGCGCCAGTTTTTCGCCCGGCCCGTGGACGGCTGCAAACAGCAGCCCCGCAAGGAAGGTGAAGTGGTCGACAAAGAACCCGAACTCGGCTTGATTTCCTTGCCAGTGCGACGGGCCGTGGAAGGCGAAGGCCAAAAAGATCACGTAGATTCCGGCGAGTAGCGCAGCTTCTGAGAAGAAGACGCCGGTCAGGAAGGCCAGCACCAGGACGGTCTCGAACAGGGCCGCGAGCCATGCGAGAAGCAGGGGGAACGGAAATCCTGCCGCAGCGATGAAAGCGGCGGTACCTTCCATCCCGGCGAACTTGAAGACAGCCGCCATGGCAAAGACGCCGGCGAAGATCAGCCTGGCAACGAGGATCGCAGCGGTTCTGCCCATGGCTCCCTCCTGTGAAGATGACGTTCTCAACCCAGGACGCCTGACTACAGGCAATTCCGACAGCCAGGCCCGAAAATTTCACGGGGTGCGGCACCACGTCGATCATCAATCTCCGTTGCGGGGTTTTGTTCCAGACAAAATCGTCCTATCAGGCAGCGGATCGACCAGTTCGAATTGGGTGCCTGCATGACCACCATCCCCGACCTCTCCGGCCGTATCGCCCTTGTCACCGGCGCTTCGCGCGGCATCGGCTACAACACCGCCAAACAGTTCGCCGCAGCCGGCGCCCATGTGATCGCGGTCGCGCGCACTGTCGGTGGCCTGGAAGAACTCGACGACGAGATCAAGGCAGCCGGTGGCAAGGCAACGCTTGTGCCGCTCGACCTGACCGACATGGCCGGCATCGACCGGCTCGGCGGCTCGATCCACGAACGCTGGGGCAAGCTCGACATCCTGGTCGCCAATGCCGGCGTTTTGGGCGTCATAGCCCCGATCGGCCATGTCGAGGCCAAGGTTTTCGACAAGGTCATGGCGGTCAATGTCACAGGCACCTGGCGGCTGATCCGCTCGGTCGATCCGCTGCTGAGGCTTTCCGACGCCGGCCGCGCCGTCATTGTCAGCTCGGGTTCGGCGCACTCGGCCCGCGCCTTCTGGGCGCCTTATGCGGCCTCCAAGGCAGCTGTCGAAGCGCTCGCCCGCTCCTGGGCCGACGAAACCAAGAACATGGCATTGCGCGTCAACATCTTCGATCCAGGCACCAGCCGCACTGCGATGCGCGCCCAGGCAGTGCCCGGCGAGAACCCCGCGTCGGTGACCCATCCGTCCGAGACGGCGAGCCACATCCTGCCGATGGTCGACCCGGCCCTCACCCGTACCGGCCAGATCTACCAGATCAGGGAACAGCGCTGGGCGTCCTACCAACTACCGGCCTGAACGCGTTCCTCGCCGTTTTCGACACGCAGTCGTGATTGGCTGCGTTGTTGCCCGCGTCCTAGCCTTTCGCGCGTGGGAAACAAGAAAACGGGAGGACCCAAGATGAAACGCATTCTCGTCCTGACGGCAGCGCTGTGCGCCGGACTTTCGGCGGCCAGCGCCCAGGACAATACGATGAGCTTCTTTGTGACCAGCAGCGGTCCTGGCAAGGGCGCCAATCTCGGCGGTCTCGCAGGCGCCGACGCCCAGTGCCAGAGCCTGGCGGCAGCCGCGGGCTCAAACGGCAAGACGTGGCATGCCTATCTCTCCACCAAGGACGCCGACGCCAAGGACCGCATCGGCAAGGGCCCATGGGTCAACGCCAAGGGCCAGAAGATCGCCGACGATGTCGCCTCGCTGCACAGCGACGCCAACAACATCAACAAGGAGACCGCGCTCGACGAAAAGGGCAATGTCATCAACGGCCGCGGCGACACGCCCAACCGCCACGACATTCTGACCGGCTCCAAACCCGACGGCACCAGGATCGCCGACCAGACCTGCGGCGACTGGACGCTCGATGGCACCGAAGGTGCCGCCATGATGGGCCATCACGACCGCAAAGGCACCACCGACACGGCGGCAGCCAGGTCATGGAATTCGGCCCACGCCTCGCGCGGCGGCTGCAGCCAGGACGCGCTCAAGAGCACGGGTGGCGATGGCCTGTTCTACTGCTTCGCCACGAACTGACGCCGCCGAGGCAATGCTGCATCAGCGTTCGGCCGAAACCGACAGTTGCGGCCGAACGTTAAGCTTCTGCATTCCCTGCCGGACGTCTTTCGAGCAAAACGCTGTGCCACCAACCGGACATGTCTACTGACAGCGTGTTGGCAGTTGCGCTGCCCTAGTCTCAGCTCCTTCACCGGAGGCAATGGACATGACCAGCGAGACCAAAGCCGCTTCGCAGCACAGGCTCGGCGTCCTGCTCATTGCCAGTTCGGCAGCCGTCTTCGGCCTTGCGGGCATCCTCACCAAGTCGATCGACGCCGATCCCCTGACCATCACCTGCTGGCGCGGGCTGATCGGCGGGCTGCTGATCTCCGCCTATGTCTTGTGGCGGCGGCGCGACGGCGGCGGCGAAAGCCTTCACCTCGGCTGGCAGGGCTGGATGCTCGCCATACTGGGCACATTTTCCAGCATCGCCTTCATCGCCGCGTTCAAGAACACCTATGTCGCTAACGTCGTTGTCATCTACGCCACAGTACCGTTTGTCGTTGCCCTGCTCGCATGGCTGGTCGCCGGCGAGGTCTTCCGGCGCCAGACAGCGATTGCCGCCGCCATATGCCTGGTTGGCGTTGGGATCATGGTCTCGTCCGGGCTCGGCGGTGGCCATGCCTTCGGCGATGCGCTCGCCATGCTGATGACCCTCTCCTTCGCGCTTTATGCGGCACTCGTGCGCCGCTTCCGAAATGCGCCGGTCGTCTGGGCCGGCGCCGTGTCGGCGTTTCTCGGCTTCATTCCTGCCTGGTTCGTCACCGACCCACTTGCCATATCCAGACCCGACATTGCCCCGCTTGCAGCGTTCGGCTTCGCCTTCGCGCTCGCCGTCATCTTGTGGACCGAAGGCGCGCGTCGCATTCCAGCCGCCGAAGCCGGCCTTCTCGGCACGACCGAAGTGCCTTTCGGCATCTTCTTCGCCTGGCTGTTCCTGGCAGAGCTACCACCTGTCGCGAGCCTCGCCGGCGGCGCTGTCGTGCTTGCGGCGGTGTTTTCCCACGCCTGGTACGACTGGGCCAGCGCACGACGCACACCGCCTCACCCGGCGTAGTTGAAAAAAGAATCACAAAAAGCTTGAACGCATCGGAACCAATCCGGATACTCGGCGTTCTTAGGCTCAGGACGGGTTGCCCCATCCCCCCATCCCCTCCACCCGTCCCTTTACCTTAAGCCGGTCGCAAGACCGGCTTTTTCCTGTCCCGAGGCCAAGGGGATGGTGGGATGACGATGCGCATTGACGTTGCGTCGTCATCGTCTAGTTTCGATGCGCGCGGTGGGTGCTGCGGGCATCGGGAGGTGCGGCATGATCCTGGCCAGTGCAATTGTGCTCGGCTTCGTCGCGGCATGGATGCTTGCCGCAGGTGTGTTGATGCATGGCCGCGGCATCCGCTTCCGCCAGGCACTGCTTTATCTGCCGCTCAAGCTGATCTACCGGGTGGACGACGAGGCCCTGCGCAAGGCACGCGACGTCGATACCCCGGTGATCTATGTCATTTCGCATCAGTCGCGCCTCGAACCGGCGCTGATGCTGTCGCTGCTGCCCGAGCACACCCTGCATATCCTCGACGATTCATCCGCCCGCGCGCATTGGCTCGAGCCCTGGCGCGAACTCGGCCGCACCATCGCCTTTAACGCCGAGCATGTCTTCGTCAGCCGGCGCCTGGTTCGTGTGCTGCGTGGCAAGGGCCGCCTCGCCGTTTATCTGCCCGATACCGTCGAGCCCGACGTCAAGTCGTTCAGGCTGTTCCGCGCCGTCGCCCGTATCGCCATGCAGGCCGACGCCCGGATCGTTCCGATCTTCGTCAGCGGCGCCAGACATCTGCCTTTCTCGTTGACGCCGGCAGAACGCGCCCCGCGTCATTGGTTCCCGCGCCTGAAAATCATCGCTCTCGCACCGATGACCATGGCCGATTTGCTCCAGCGCGCCGGCTATTCGCAAAGCACCACCGCCAATGCCTTGTTCGACCGTTGCGCTGAAGCGCGTCTTGCCGGCACAGATCTCGACCGGGGCGTGTTCTATTCGTTGTGCGATGCCGCCAGCCGATACGGCGCCTCGCGGCCGATCGTGGAGGACGTCGTCAGTGGCGCCTTGAGCTATCGCCAGCTTCTGACCGGCGCACGCGTGCTCGGCAAGCGCTTCGAAGCCCTGTCCGGTTCCGGCGAAGCTGTCGGCATCCTGCTGCCCAACGCCAATGGCGTGGTGCTGAGCATGCTCGGTCTGCTCTCGGCGGGCCGTGTAGCTGCGATGATCAATTACACAGCCGGTGCCGCCAACGTCGCCTCGGCAGTGAAAACGGCTGATATCAAGACCATCATCTCCTCGCGCGCATTCATCAAGAAGGCCGATCTCGCCGACATCATCACTGCTGCCGAACAGGCCGGCGCCCGGATGATCTGGCTGGAAGAACTGCGCGACAGCGTCTCGACCTTCGAAAAACTCGCCGCCGCGCTCCAGTGGCGGCGTGCGCTGCAGCCCCAGGACGCGTCCAAACCCGCCGTCATCCTGTTTACTTCAGGATCGGAAGGCACGCCCAAAGCGGTCGTCTTGTCCCACCGCAACCTCGTCGCCAACGCCATGCAGGCCGAGGCGCGCATCACCATTTCGCCGGCCGACAAGCTGTTCAACGTGCTGCCGGTGTTCCACTCCTTCGGTCTCACCGGCGGCACCATATTGCCCTTGCTCACCGGCGTGCGCCTGTTCCTCTACCCCTCGCCACTGCACTACAAACTTATCCCGGATGTCGCGCGCAAAATCCGGCCGACGATCATGTTCGGCACCGACACCTTCCTCGCGGCCTATGCGCGTACCGCCGAAGACGGCGATTTTTCGAGCCTGCGCTTCATCGTTGCCGGTGCAGAGCCGGTCCGGGCCGAGACACGACGCGTCTGGCGCGAACGCTTCGGCGCCGAAATCATCGAGGGTTTCGGGTTGACAGAAGCCGCCCCCGTGGTCGCCGTCAACACGGCGACACACAGCCGCGACGGCACGGTCGGGCGCTTGCTGCCGGGCATGCGGATGCGGCTCGAAGAAATCGAAGGCGTGCCCGAAGGCGGCCAGCTGTGGCTATCGGGACCCAATCTGATGATGGGCTACATGACCGCCGACAGGCCGGGCGAGTTGCAGCCGCTGGAAGGCTGGCACGATACCGGCGACATCGTTTCGGTCGATCGTGAAGGCTTCATCACCATCCGCGGCCGAGCCAAGCGCTTCGCCAAGATCGCCGGCGAGATGGTGTCGCTGGGGGCTGTCGAAATGCTGGTGCAGGCTTTGTGGCCGGAGGAGCGCCATGCGGCGGTCGCCGTGCCGGACAAGCGCCGGGGCGAGCGCATCGTTTTGGTCACCACCGCCGGCAACGCCGATCCCGAGACCTTGCGCCTCTACGGCAAGCAGGCCGGCGCCGCCGAGCTGATGGTGCCGAACGACATCATCAAGGTGCACGAAATTCCAGTGCTAGGCTCGGGCAAGACCGACTACGTCGCCACCCGCCGTATGGCGCTCGACCAGCTCGGATTGGCGGCTTAAGCTTCCGGCTTGGTTTCGTCCGGCGCGGTTTCGGCGGTCGCCGCCGCTTCAGCAGCCGCTGCGATTGCAGCCGCCTCGATCTTGGCGCGGCGGGCATAGGCACTGGCGCTCAGTGGCAAAAACAGCAAATATCCGCCTACCGAAGCCGTCAGCGTCTGCCAGGGATAGACCGTCAGAAGCAGCACGTAGAACACCGCCGCCAGCATCACCGGCAGCAGGTATTCGCGCCGGATCCTCAGCGTCTTGCCGGAATAGATCGGCAGGCGGCTGACCAGAAGGAATGCGATGAGAATAGTGAACCCGGTGGCGACGTACGCCACGGTACGGGTGCCCTCGACACCCAGGAAGCCGAGATACATCGGCAACATCACGACAAGGGCGCCGGCCGGCGCCGGAATGCCGACGAAATATTCCGCTTGCCAGGCCGGACGATCGAGATCTTCGTCGAGCACGTTGAAGCGCGCGAGACGCAGGCCGCAGGCGATGGCAAACAGCAGGGTCGCGATCCAGCCCAGCGAACCGGCCTTGTCGAGCAGGTAGGCATAAAGCACAAGCGCCGGCACGACGCCGAAATTGACGATGTCGGCAAGCGAATCCATCTGCGCGCCGAACTTCGACGTCGCTTTCAGCATCCGCGCCAGCCGCCCGTCTATGCCGTCGAGGAAGGCCGCCAGCAGCACCAAGACGACAGCCGATTCGAAGCGGCCTTCAAAGGCGAGGCGAATGGCCGACAGGCCGGCACAGATAGCCAGCACTGTGATCAGATTGGGCAACACCATGCGCAGCGGAATCTCGCGAATGCGCGGACCGCCCTGGCCATGGGGTTCAAAGGGTTTGAACGATGACACCAGCGTTGTCCTCAGGAGACCCGCACCAGCGGTGCGTGGCTGGCGCCGCCGAATTCGGCAAGCACGGTTTCACCGGCAACTGCGGTCTGGCCGACTGCGACGCGTGCGACTGCTGTCGTGGGCAGGAACACATCGACGCGGGAGCCGAAGCGGATCAGGCCGAAACGTTCGCCAACGCCGATGTTGCCGCCGACATCGGCCCAGCAGAGGATGCGACGCGCCACCAGACCGGCGATCTGCACGGCGGCCACCTGGCCGTTCGGGCTGTCTATGACAATACCGTTGCGCTCGTTTTCCTGGCTCGCCTTGTCGAGTTCGGCGTTGAGGAATTTGCCCGGACGGTGCTCGACGCGTACGATCTTGCCGCGCACCGGCGCACGGTTCACGTGGACGGAAAAGACGTTCATGAACACCGAGATGCGGGTCATCTCGGCGGTGCCGAGGCCAAGCTCGCGCGGCGGCACGGCGGGACCGACTGCCGACACCACGCCATCGGCGGGACTTACCACCAACTTGTCGTCGACAGGCGTCACCCGCTCGGGGTCACGGTAGAAATAGGCGCACCAGGCGGTGAGAATCGCTCCCACCCAGAACAGCGAAGTAGAAAAGAAGCCCAGCAGGATGGCGACCGCCGCAAATCCGGCAATGAAGGGATACCCCTCGCGATGGACCGGAACGAAGGCGTTGCGGATCGTGTCGGCTATGCTCATGGAGGGGATGCCGTTGCTGTTGAAGTCTGGGAGTGCTTACCGGAAACGACGCTAGGCCGCAACGCGACATTGCTGACGCCCACCGCTATCGCCAGCAATGGGCGGCCGATGCCGCCCATGTGCCACTCACTCGACCTCGCTGGCCTCGACCTCCGGGGTCCGGCGGCGCACGACGACCCCGAACTCGTCGGCTTCGCGCGCCTGACGCAGCCGCTCCTCGGCTTCGGTGGCCTCGCGCTGGCGATCCCACATCGAGGCGTAGAGCCCGTCCTGCCCCAGTAGCTGCGCATGGGTGCCGCGCTCGGCAATGGCGCCATCGGCCAAAACGATGATCTCGTCGGCCGAAATGACCGTCGACAGCCTATGCGCGATGACGATCGTGGTGCGGCCCTTGCTGACCAGGTCGAGCGCGCTCTGGATCTCCTGCTCGGTCTGGGTGTCGAGCGCCGACGTCGCCTCGTCCAGCATCAGGATCGGCGGCGCCTTGAGGATGGTGCGGGCAATCGCCACACGCTGCTTTTCCCCGCCCGAAAGCTTCAAGCCCCGCTCGCCGACCATCGATTTGTAGCCATCCGGCATGCGCTCGATGAAGCTCGAAATCTGCGCCAGGTCCGCTGCCCGGCGCACGTCTTCCTCGTCCGCGTTCATGCGGCCGTAGCGGATGTTGTAGGCAATCGTGTCGTTGAACAGCACGGTATCCTGCGGCACCATGCCGATCTCGCCGCGCAGGCTCTCCTGGGTGACGTCGCGGATGTCTTGTCCGTCGATCAGGATCGCGCCCTGCTGGATGTCGTAGAAGCGGAACAGCAGCCGCGAGATCGTCGATTTTCCGGCCCCCGAGGGACCAACGATCGCCACCGTCTTGCCGGCCGGCACCTCGAAGCTCACGCCTTTCAGAATCTGGCGGTTCGGATCATAGGCGAAATGCACATCGCGGAACTCGACGCGGCCATTGCCGACCACGAGTGGCTGGGCGCCCGGTCTGTCGTTCACCTCCTGCGGCACGTCGAGCAGCTCGAACATCTTTTCGATGTCGGTCAGTCCCTGGCGGATTTCGCGATAGATCATGCCGATGAAATTGAGTGGCACCGAAAGCTGCATCAACATGGCGTTGACGAAGACGAAGTCGCCCACGGTCTGGGTTCCGGCCATCACTTCTTTTGCCGACATCCACATGACGACGGTCATGCCGAGACCGAAGATGACGCCCTGGCCAAAGTTGAGCCAGCCGAGCGAGGTCCAGGTCTTTGTCGCCGCCGACTCGTACCGCGCCATCGAGCGGTCGAAGCGCTCGGCTTCCATGCTTTCGTTGTTGAAGTATTTCACCGTCTCGAAATTGAGCAGCGAATCGATCGCCTTGGTGTTGGCGTCGGTGTCGGAATCGTTCATCTCGCGGCGGATGGCGATGCGCCAGTCGCTCGCCCGCACCGTGAACCAGACGTAGAGCCACACGGTCACAGCCACCACGGCCACATATTGCCAGCCATAGGCGAAAGCAAAGATGCCGGCCGTCAGCGCGAATTCGAGAATGGTCGGAGCGGTGTTGAGGATGGTGAAGCGGACGATCGTCTCGATGCCCTTGGTGCCGCGCTCGATGATGCGCGACAGCCCACCCGTCCGGCGCTCGAGATGGAAGCGCAGCGACAGCTGGTGCATGTGCACGAAAGTCCGGTGCGCAAGCTGCCGGACCGCGTATTGGCCGACGCTGGCAAACAGCGCGTCGCGCAACTGGTTGAAGCCGAGCTGGACGATACGCACGAAATTATAGGCCACCACCAGCATGACGGGTGCTGCGAGCAATGCCGGCAACGCCAGCGGCGTACGCTGGTCGCCGGCGAGCGCATCGGTCGCCCATTTGAAGAAATAGGGCCCCGCCACCAGCGTCAGCTTGGCGACGAACAGGAACACGGTTGCCCACACCACCCGCGCCCTGAGGTCGGGCCTGTCTTGCGGCCACATATAGGGCCACAGGTTCCTTATCGTGCTGAGGGTCGAGCCGCGTTCGGCGGAGACGGTCTTGTTAGCCACTATGCTTGCCTTGATTAGATGTCCGCGCCTTCGACGGCGCAGCAAGATTCGACGAGCGCCGAGACGGACGCGGAAATAGCAGTCAATGCCGCCTGGTCGATCTGATAGCGCGAGCGCTGCCGCTCCGGCGCGTAGCGGACCAGTCCGGCCTCGACGAGGATTTTCAGATGTTGCGAAACGGTCGACTGGGCGAGATCGAGATGCTCGACCACTTCCTTGCAGCAGCACGACCTGCCGCCGCCGAGGCGCCGCAGGATTTCAAGCCGTGCGGGATGTGAGAGAGCCGCAAGCTTTTGCGCCACATCCGCAACAGAGGCGGCGCGGCATGACGGTGCGGCGGCGGAGGATGGTTTCATCGTTCATCGACGATAAACGATGAATTCTATCCACGCAACCCAAGTTGGCTGAAATGCCTTTCCCGAAAGCTACGGCTTGGGCACGGGCATCGCCTGTTCGCCCATCGCGCCCATATTGGCCGCCTCGCCCTCCTGGGACTTTTCCGGCACGCGGAACACCTGCCCCGGCCAGATGCGGTCGGGATCGCTGATCTGATCCTGATTGGCGAGATAGATGTTGGAATAGCGCACGCCCTGGCCATAGACGCGGCGCGAGATACGCCACAATGAATCGCCGCGACGGATGATGACAGCGCCATCGACCGACTCGAGTTTGGGCGCAGTCGCTTCAGCGCCGGCCGAAGCGATATCGGCGGGCTTTTCCGGTGACGTCGCCTGAGTCTGTGCCGCTGGCGCAGTCGGCGCGTCGCTAGCTGCCGGCGCTTGCGACTTCGTTGCGGTATCAGCCGGTGCGGGTGCCGGTGCAACTGCGGCTACCGCTTCGCCCGGCTCGCGCTGGAACGGCACCGCCGCACGGGCCGCGACCTTGACACCGTCTGGCTCAAGCGCGTCGGCGCGGATGATGTAGTCGCCAACCGGCAGTTCGCGCTCTGCCTCGATCAGGAAGCGGCCTTCCGGCGTGGTCTGGGTTTCGCCGATCAGGATCTCGTTGGCGTAGGCACGCACCTTGCGGCCCGCATCGGCAACACCAGCGATGAAGATCTTCTTGCCTTCGATTTCGACGGCTTCAACTGCGATCTTCACCTTAGATGCGGATGCAACCGACTTTGCCGGGGCCGGCTGCGACGCGGTCTGTCCTTCGACTGTCGCTGCCGGCGCATTGGCCGGCTGGTCCGCTGCAGGCAGCTTCGTAGGCGCCTGGGCGGGCTTGGGGACGGTAATCAGCTCGGAGGGTTTGCCCGGCTCTTCGACAAGTGCCAGCACCTGTCCGCCCGGCTCCGAAGGCACGGAAACCACGGCGGTCTCGGTCGACGTCGCCACGACATTGTCGGGCGCGGTCGCGCGCAGCACGATCTGGTAGTCGCCCGGCTTGAGCGGCTGGTCGAGCACCACGGCGAAATCGCCGTCCGTGCCTGCAACCGCAGCCCCGATCACCTTCGATCCGGTCACGATCTCGACCTTGGCATTGCCGGCTGCCTTGCCGGCGATCACTATTGAGCCATTGTCTTCGACGCGCACGACGTCGAAGGACGGCGCCACCACAACGGGTGCCTGCGCAGCGGGGGCTGGCCCCTCGGCTGCCGGCTTCGCCGCCCCAGGGATCTTGTCCGCCTTCGGCGCGGCTGTTGGGGGTGCCGGCAAGCTCGCGACCACGGCGGGCGGCGCCAGGTAAGGATCAAGCGCACCTGACACATATGCAATGGTCGCAGCAGCGGCCGAGCCACCTGCTGCGAGAAGGAAGATTTTCAACGGATTAATTGCCATATATCGCTGCCCCTAGCCCTCCGATGGGTCTACCTTGTTTTGCCGGCAGCGACAAGAAAAAGCCCTGTCCGGGCTTGACCCGGTCTGTGGAGGCAATACCCAATCATATCATGAACACGATTCGATCCATCTGCGTCTATTGCGGCTCCTCGCCGGGCCACGATGAGGTCTACATCAAGGCCGGCCATCTGCTCGGCCACTCGATCGCCAAGGCCGGGCTCAGGCTCGTCTATGGCGGCGGCACCAAGGGCATCATGGGTGCGGTCGCCGATGGCGCGCAGCGCGCCGGCGGCAAGGTCACCGGCATCATACCGCGCTTCCTGATGAACAAGGAAGCAACCGAAACCGCCCTGACCCGGCTCGACGAACTCGTCATCACCGACAACATGCATGAGCGCAAGCACTTGATGTTCGAGAAATCGGACGCTTTCGTTGCGTTGCCGGGCGGCATCGGCACGGTCGAGGAGATCGTCGAGATCATGACCTGGGCGCAGCTCGGCCATCATCGCAAGCCGATCGTCTTTGCCAATGTCAAAGGCTTCTGGGACCCGATGCTGGCCCTGCTCGATCACATGAAGGCCGAAGGCTTCGTGCATACCTCGCATCTGGTTCAGCCATTGGTGGTCGACGAGCCGGAAGCCCTGGTCCCAGCGATCCTGGTCGCGGCAGGTTCCGACTCCACCCCCACCGAAGGCATGCAGTCGCTCATCGACAAGATGTGAGAACGGCCGTTAGGCCAAGGCACGCAGATCGGCCGTGATGACGCCCGAGGCCAAAATCTCGTCTTCATGCGGCGGATCGCGCCAGGTCTCCGCCAACGCCGCATCGTACCAATCGCGCATGGCCACGGTCTTGAGCATCATGGCGATGTATTCGCTTGAATTTCCGACGAAATCGAGCGTGTAGGTCTGTGCCCGAAAAACGACCGGGGCGAAGAACGCATCCACCGCTGTGAATGTGTCTCCCGCGAGGAACGGGCCGCCGAAGCGCTCGAGCCCCTGGTTCCACAGCGCACCAATGCGCGCGATATCTTTTTCCAGCCCCGCCGGCCGCTCCCTGAGGCTGACACGCACGCCGCAGCTCATGCCGCAGACATTGCGCAACGTTTGAAAACCGGAGTGCATCTCGGCCGCCGCCGAACGCGCCCAGGCGCGCGCAACAGCATCGGCCGGCCACACGCCTGGATGGCGCTCGGCGAGATACTCGACGATCGATAGCGAATCCCAGACCGCGATGTCGCCGTCGATCAGGCACGGAACGCAGCCATTCGGCGAAAACGAACGGAAATCCGGCTGACCAGGCAGGTTTCCAAACGGCACCTGCCGCTCAGTGAATGGAATGCCTAGCGTGCGCATCAACACCCAGGGCCTGAGCGACCAGGACGAATAGTTCTTGTTGGCGATATAGAGCTGGTACATTCGCTTGCCCAATCAACCGTTCTTCGAGCGCTCGGAAAACATCGACCAAGTGTAGATCGCGAGCGCCACCCAGATCAGGCCAAAAGCCACCGCGCGCTCGCTCGAGAACGGCTCGTGGAAGATGAAGATCGCAATGACGAAGATCATCGTCGGCGCGATGTACTGCATGATGCCGATTGTCGACATCCTGAGCAGCTTGGCGCCATTGGCAAACAGGATCAGCGGCACGGCAGTGACCACGCCGCAGCCGAGCATCAGCCAGACGTCGGTCATGCCGGTGGTGCCGAAATGGCCGGCGCCGGTCGTCTGGAGATAAAAGATGTAGCCCAGCGCCGGCAGCCCGAGGATCAGCACTTCGAGGAAGAAACCCTGCGCCGGGCCGATCGGCAGCGTCTTCTTGAACAGCGCGTAAAAGCCCCAGGACAGCGCCAGAACGATGGAAACCCACGGCAAACCGCCGCTTTCCCAGGTCAGCAGCCCAACGGCTATCACCGCGAGCCCTATCGCCACCATTTGCGCCCGGGTCAGCTTCTCGCCAAGCACGACAGCGCCCAAGAACACGCTGAACAGCGGGTTGATATAATAGCCGAGCGCGGTTTCGAGCGCGCGGTCATTGCCGATCGCCCAGACATAGACGCCCCAATTGATGGTGATCAGGGTTGCCGTCAGCGTGCCCATCAAAAGCGTGCGCGGATTGCGCAGGGCCACCTTGATGTCGGAGGTGCGGCCAAGCCACCACAGCAACAAAGCGGCGATCGGAATCGACCAGGTGATGCGGTGCGCGATCACCTCAGGGGCGGGAATATGGGCCACAGCCTTCATGTAGAAAGGCAAAAAACCCCACATCAGATAGGCCGAAAGGGCAAAAAGGAAGCCGCGGGAGGCTTCGTCCTTAGTGATCGCAGGCGTGTTGATGCTCATGGCGCGATCCTATGCGCCCGCTTGTCCGGACAGGCCATTTCAAAATACTGATGGTCCACCCGCTTTTCATTGATGGATCAATCGATAGGGCCAGCTTTTGGCGCCGGCCCTAACTCTCCAAGCCAGCTGCTATTCCGCCGCCGCCAGCCCGGCCATCTCGCGGTTTTTCATCAGCTTGTAGATGATCGAATCCATCAGCGCCTGGAACGACGCGTCGATGATGTTGGTCGAAACACCCACCGTCCACCAGCGCGCGCCGGTGCTGTCATGCGATTCGATCAGCACGCGGGTTATCGCCTCGGTGCCGCCATTGAGGATACGCACCTTGTAGTCGACAAGCTCGAGGTCGCCGATCTCGTTCTGGAACTTGCCGAGATCCTTGCGCAGCGCGATGTCGAGCGCATTTATGGGACCGTCACCCTCGGCAACCGACATCTTTTCCTCGCCGTCGACCAGTACCTTCACCACCGCTTCCGATACGGTCTTGAGGTTGCCATTGGCGTCGAAACGCCGCTCGACAAGGCAGCGGAACGAGGTCACGCGGAAGAACTCCGGCACCTCGTGCAGCATGCTGCGCGCCAGAAGTTCGAAGCTGGCATCAGCCCCTTCATAGGCATAACCCTCGGCCTCGCGCTCCTTGACCACCGAAATCAGCGAATCGAGCCGGCGGTCGTCCTTGGGCACGTCGATGCCGCGCCGCTTGAGCTCGGCAATGAAATTGGCCTTGCCGCCCTGGTCCGACACCATCACCTTGCGGCGATTGCCCACCATCTCCGGCGGCACGTGCTCGTAGGTCTTGGGTTCCTTGGCGATGGCCGATGCGTGGATGCCGGCCTTGGTGGCGAAGGCGGAAGCTCCAACATAGGGCGACTGCGCTTCGGGCGCGCGGTTGAGCAACTCGTCGAACGCGCGCGACAGCCTTGAGATGCCAGCTAGGGCATCAGCCGAAACGCCGGTCTCGAAACGTTCGGCAAAATGCGGCTTCAGCGCCAGCGTCGGCACGATGGTGATCAGATTGGCGTTGCCGCAGCGTTCGCCGATGCCGTTGATGGTGCCTTGAACCTGGCGCACGCCGGCTTCGATGGCCGCCAGCGAATTGGCTACCGCCTGGCCGGTGTCGTCATGGGCATGGATGCCGAGGTTGGCGCCCGGAATGCCCGCAGCGATCACCTTGGCCACGATCTCGCGCACCTCGGCCGGCTGGGTGCCGCCATTGGTGTCGCACAACACCACCCAGCGCGCTCCGGCATCATAGGCCGTGCGGGCGCAAGCCAGCGCATAGTCGGGATTGGCCTTGAAGCCGTCGAAGAAATGCTCGCAATCGACCATCGGCTCCTTGCCGGCCGCGCGGGCAGCTTCAACGGAGGCCTGGATCGATTCGAGGTTTTCCTCGTTGGTCACGCCAAGGGCGACACGGACATGATAGTCCCAGCTCTTGGCGACGTAGCAGATGCCGTCCGACTTGGCCTGCAGCAAGGTTGCAAGGCCCGGGTCGTTGGAAGCCGACACCCCTGCCCGCTTGGTCATGCCGAAGGCAACGAACTTCGCCCGCTTGGTCCGCTTTTCTGTGAAGAACGCCGTATCGGTTGGGTTCGCGCCGGGATAGCCGCCCTCGACATAGTCGAGGCCGAACTCGTCGAGCATGGTGGCGATCGCGATCTTGTCTTCGACCGAAAAGTCGATGCCCGGCGTCTGCTGGCCGTCGCGCAGTGTCGTGTCGAAGAGATAGATGCGTTCGCGTGCCATTGTCATTTCCCTGCGAACCTGTCGGTCGCCCTGACCAGCTGGTCCAATATGCCCGGTTCCGAATAAGCGTGGCCCGCGCCCTCGATAAGATGGAACTCGGCTTGCGGCCAGGCCTTGTGCAGCGCCCAGGCATATTTCGCCGGGCATGGCATGTCATAACGCCCATGGACGATGACGCCGGGAATGTCGCGCAGCTTGTGGGCGTCGCGGATCAGCTGGCCTTCGTCCATCCAGCCGGCATGGACGAAATAGTGGTTTTCGATGCGGGCGAAGGCGACGGCGAAGTCGTCCTCGCCGAACTTGCCGCTGGTATCGGGGTCAGGCAGCAGCGTGATCGTCTCGCCTTCCCACAGGCTCCAGGCAAGGGCTGCTTGCACCTTGGTCTTGTGGTCGTCACCGACGAGCCGCTTGCGATAGGCGGCCATCATGTCGCCGCGCTCGGCCTCAGGGATCGGGGCGACGAAGCGTTCCCACTTATCGGGGAACATCTCGGAGACGCCGAACTGGTAGTACCATTCGAGTTCGGCACGGGTCAGCGTGTAGATGCCGCGCACCACGAGCTCGCTGACGCGGTCAGGGTGCGTTTCGGCATAGGCCAGCGCCAGCGTCGAACCCCAGGAGCCACCGAACACCAGCCATTTGTCGAAGCCGGCCATCTCGCGCAGCCGTTCGATGTCGGCGACGAGATGCCAGGTCGTGTTGGCGTCGAGCGAGGCGTTGGGCACGGATTTTCCGCAGCCGCGCTGGTCGAACAGCATGATGTCGTAGAGCTTCGGATCGAACAGGCGGCGATGTTTGGGGGAGGTCGCACCGCCCGGACCGCCATGCAAAAACACCGCCGGCTTGCCGCCCTTGGTGCCGGAGCGTTCCCAATAGATCTGGTGGCCGTCGCCGACATCGAGCATGCCGCTGTCGAAGGGTTCGATCTCGGGGTAAAGGCCGCGCAATTCGGTGCTCATAGTTTCAGTCCGTGTTCCGGCCAGTTGGCCGTTTCTTGGTCGGGATGCTGGAAGGAGATGATCTGCTCCTGCCGCTTGTAATAGTCGGGGTTGTCGTGGATCGGCTGGTCGAAGATCGTCTCGACCCAGGGCAGCCGGGCGCCATGGTTGATCTGGATCGTCGGCGCGAGATCGGAGCGGTCATCGAACGAACCGATGGAGATTTCGAGCCCGTCCGGCTGGCGGTAGGTCATCGGCGTGCCGCAGCGCTGGCAGAAGCCGCGCGCAATATTGACCGAGGACTGGAAGTAGCTCGGCTCCTCGCGAATCCATTCGACACCGTCCGTCGGAACACCGACAAAAGCGCCGAAGAATGAGCCGAATTGCTTCTGGCACATGCGGCAATGGCAAATGGACGTGCGCCCAAGCGCGCCATGGATGCGAAAACGCACAGCGCCGCACTGGCAGCCGCCGGTTCTAACTGTCTCGGTCATGACCTTTTCTCCGGTGGCCATTGTTCAGTATCGTGATCTGGGTGCTGGCGGTTCGACGCCTTGATCGCCGCTGTCCATTCTGGCGAGTCGACATCTTCGCTCTCGCCCGAGTCCGGCACCGAAGTCAGCTCGGCAAACCAAGGCATGCGCCCCTCAATACTGTCCTGCGATTGTGGCTTCAGCCGCTCGGGGTGGTCCAGGGAGCCGATGGTCAAGCTGATATATTTGCTGTCGACGCCATTGTAGAACAGCGGCGTGCCACAATCTCGGCAATAGCCGCGCTCGACATTTTCGGAACTTCGAAACACAGCCGGCTCGCCGCGCGTCCAGGTCGTCGTCTCCTTCGGTGCCCCGACGAGCGCGGCAAAGAAGTTGCCGACCGCCTTCTGGCACATGCGGCAATGGCAGATATGAGCGTTGTCGACGATCGGCTCGGCGCTGTAGCGCACCGCCCCGCACTGGCAGCCTCCGGTGAACGGATCGCTCATGTCCTGACCTCCGGTGGCCATTGCTCGGTGTCGTGGTCGGGATGCTGGTAAGACACGATATCGTTGATGAAGCCGGCCGCTTCGGCGTCTTCTTCCGTGCTTTGTCCGGGCAGTTCGTGGATATGGTCGACGTAAGGCAGCTTGGCCTCGATGCCCCACTGGATCGTCGGCGCGATCTCTTCCGGCTCGTCGAAGGCTGCGATCGCCAAGGCGACACCGTCCGGTGCCTCGTAGCTCAGAGGCGTGCCGCATTCACCGCAAAAGCCGCGAAAGGCGAAGTTCGAGGAGCGGAATTTTTTCGGCTCGCCGCGCGTCCACGTCAGTTTCGCCTGCCGAACAGAGACAAGCGGCGCATAAAAATTGCCGAACGCCTTTTGGCACATGCGGCAGTGGCAGACCGAGGCGTCGCCGAGCGCGCCTTCGATGTGAAAACGCACCGCGCCGCATTGGCAACCGCCGGTATAAACAGGCTTGTTGTCGAGGCTCATCATGGCTTTCCCCTATGCCGGCGCATGGCATACCGCCTCGATGTTGTTGCCGTCGGGATCGAACACGAAGGCGGCATAATAGTCGGGATGATAGTGCGGCCGCGGGCCCGGCCCGCCATTATCCTTGCCACCAGCTGCGATCGCAGCCGCATAAAACGCATCGACCTCGGCGCGGCTGCGCGCGGTGAATGCGTAGTGGCGCCCCGGCCCGGCTTCCGCCTCATGCAGCCAGAACACCGGGCGCTCGCGGCCATAACCACCAACCTTGACGCCACCGGTATGTTCGCCCGGTACCATCATCAGAAACGACGCGCCGAGCGGCGCGAATGCCTTGTCGAAGAAGGCCTTCGCCTTGTCGAAATCGGCAACCGAAATTCCAGTATGGTCGATCATTGCACGAACTCCTCCTTCATGCGGGTGGCTCCGACCGGTCCGCCTTGGCCGGCACAGATGACGATATGCTGGTAGACATTGTCGATAGCGCGAAGAATGTCATCGTTCCAGAAGCGGACAATGGTCCAGCCGTGGTCTTCCAGCTTGGCGGTGCGCACGGCATCCGCTTCCGCAATATCGGCTGAGCCATGTTGCGAGCCGTCGATCTCAACAATCAACTTGTGTGTCGGGCAGGCAAAATCGACAATGTAACCGGCAATCGGCAACTGCCGCCGAAAACCCAGTCCCATCAGGCGGTGCGCTCTCAACTCATTCCAGAGTTTCAGCTCTGTATCGGTCATCTGCTTGCGCATCTTGCGCGCATTGCGACGGTTGGCCTGAGGAACTGAGTAGTGGGTCATTGCCGCCTACCCCCCTCTGCCCTGCCGGGCATCTCCCCCTCAAGGGGGGAGATCACACTGTCATCTACCGACCAGCCCAATCGCCAACGTTTCAAGCCAAGGCAAAACGCCGCCACAGCATGATCTCCCCCCTTGAGGGGGAGATGCCCGGCAGGGCAGAGGGGGGCATACAGCCCCAACCTATCCACGCCGTGCACCACCATCATCACCGCTTGACCTCCCAGGTCGTCACGCGCTCGCCCGAAACCGGATCCTTGCCGTCCTTGAGCTGCACGCCCTGCGCCAGAAGCTCGTCGCGAATGCGATCCGCCTCGGCCCAGTTTTTGGCAGCGATGAAGGCGAGGCGTTCCGCGATCACGTCGGCAACAGCAGCCTCGTCGACCTCGGCCGCATCCAGCCCAAAACCGAGAAACAGCAGTGCCGCTTTCAATCTCGCAGCCGCTTCGACATTCGCAGCCGCCTCGCTCGCCAGCTGCGACAACCCATGGAACGCGGTGGCCGTTGCCAGGTCATCGCTCAGCGCCGCAACCAGTGCTTCGGGAACGTGACTGTCCGCCGTGCCAGCCGCGTCTGCCGCGCGCTTCCATTTGCGAAGCGTGTTCTCGGCCTCCTCCAGCTTCCTCACGCTAAAATCGATCGGCTCGCGATAATGCGTCATCAGCATCGCCAGCCTGAGCACCTCGCCCGGCCATTTACGGCCGCCGAAACGCTCGGTCTCCAGCAGTTCCTGGATGGTGAAGAAGTTGCCCAGGCTCTTGGACATCTTCTGGCCCTCGACCTGAAGGAAGCCGTTGTGCATCCAGTAGTTGGCCATGACTTCGGTGCCGTGGGCGCAGCGCGACTGGGCGATCTCGTTTTCATGATGCGGGAAGATCAGGTCGAGCCCGCCGCCATGAATGTCGAAGACCTCGCCGAGATAGGCCGATGCCATGGCCGAGCACTCGATGTGCCAGCCGGGGCGGCCGCGGCCCCAGGGGCTTTCCCAGCCCGGCTCTTCGGCCGAGGACGCCTTCCACAAAACGAAATCGCCGGGGTTCTTCTTGTGCGCCTCGACCTCGACGCGGGCGCCTGCCTGCTGCTCGTCGAGATTGCGCTTCGACAATTGCCCGTAGTCCGCCATCGAGCCGGTGTCGAACAGCACCTCGCCTTCAGCTTCATAGGCATGGCCGCGTTCGATGAGGCTGAGAATCAAGGTGATCATGTCGGCGCGGCCGTCGGCACGCGGCTGCACGAACTCCGTTGCCCGCGGCTCGACGGTCGGCTCGAGGCAGCCCAACGCCTTGACGTCGGCCTGGTACTGGTTCGCCGTCTTTTCGGTGACGCGCCTGATCGCCTCGTTGAGCGGCAGATCGGGGAAGTCGCGCAGGGCGCGCGCGTTGATCTTGTCATCGAGGTCGGTGAGGTTGCGCACATAGGTGACGTGATCGGCGCCATAGACATGGCGCAGCAGGCGGAACAGCACGTCGAAAACGATCGCCGGGCGCGCATTGCCGATATGGGCGAAGTCGTAGACGGTCGGCCCGCAGACATACATCCGCACGTTTAGCGGATCGATAGGCACGAAGTCTTCCTTCGTGCGCGTCAGCGTGTTGGTAAGGCGCAAGCCCTTGAATGCCGCAGGCTTTTTCATTGAATCAGACATGCTTCTCCCCTGGCCTGCTGGCCCGGGCGTTTGACCTGTCTCGTGTGAAGATGAGGCGAAAACGTCCTGACCAGCGCGAACGCTAGCCAATAATGCAAGTGCCGGAAATGGCGAAAGACGTTTTCATCACGGGCTTTATCGCCTCACGAACCTGTTGCCGTCAAGACGCAGCGACATGAAACTTTACCGCCCGAACCGGAACGAACGCAGTACCGAAACAATTTATTAAGCATCCCGGCACGTTAATGAAACATTGCCCGGATAAAAGGCGCTGCATGCCACGAATTCGACCGAATCCGTAAGCAAATGCAGCCGCTCTCAACAGAGCTGACTTTAGGGAAGAGACCAATGAAACGAAAACAAGCCGAAGCAGACCGAGCGCGTAGCCAGTACGCCGAGCTCGCCAAGCACTACCGGGCCATCGGCCCCGCAGCAATTCTTGCCGCGCTGATCTGCGCGCCGAAGAAAGACAAGGCACAGCCCAAGCTTACCAAGGCAGCCTAGGCCCGGCTCACCAGGCTGAGACCGATCGCGGTCATCACCACGCCGATCAGAAGATCGAGCACGCGCCACGCGGCAGGCCGGGCAAAGACCGGCTCGAGAAGCCGGGCGCCATAGCCGAGCCCGAAGAACCAGACGAACGATGCGGTCGCAGCGCCGAGCCCATAGGCAAGGCGCGCCTGACCTTCGTAGGCGGCCGAAAGGCCGCCCAACAGCACCACCGTGTCGAGATAGACATGCGGGTTGAGGAAGGTGAAGGCGAGACAGGCGGCGACAGCCGGCCACAGCCTCGTCTCGCCCGATTCGGCCGCCTGCAGCACTTCGGGCTTCAGGGCGCGGCGAAAGGCGATCGCCGCATAGGTGAACAGGAACAGTGCGCCGCCGACCGTCACCGCCATGATCAGGTTCGGCGATTGCGAAATCAGCGTGCCTAGCCCGGCGACGCCAGCGGCGATCAGCAATGCGTCCGACAGCGCGCAGATCAGACTCAAGATGAAAACGTGCTGGCGCAGCAGCCCCTGGC
This sequence comes from Aminobacter sp. P4_D5, assembly GCF_056401815.1. Taxonomy (NCBI): domain Bacteria; kingdom Pseudomonadati; phylum Pseudomonadota; class Alphaproteobacteria; order Hyphomicrobiales; family Phyllobacteriaceae; genus Aminobacter; species Aminobacter sp. P4_D5. The sequence continues at coordinate 95,282 of NZ_JBFUIP010000010.1, forward strand.
GCAGGATGAACGCGTTCTGCGCGCCGATCGCGATGATCAGCGACGCACCAAGCAGAAAACCGGAAATGGCGGCGGAAACGATGGGCGTGGACACGCAGACCTTCTAGCGTGACCTCAAAACAGTTTCATCTGGTCGTCGTCGCTGGACTTACGCTTTTCCACTTTTGGCTTGGCGGGCGCTGCTTCAGGCAGCGGTTCGACCCGCTCCTGGATTTCGGTCCCGACATTGGCGACCTTGTTGACCAGTTCCGACACCGGAATCTGCTCGAAGAAATCGGTCTGTGCCGGGCGCATCAGTTCGGCGACGTCGCGCGGCTCCTGGGTGCGGCAGTCGAGCCAGCGGGCGAAATCCTCAGGCTGGATGACTACCGGCATGCGGTCGTGGATATGCAGGATGTCGGCACTTGCGCTGGTGGTCAGGATGGCTGCGGTGTCCATCTCCGAGCCGCCCGGCTCGCTCCAAGTTTCCATAAGCCCGGCCAGCGCCACCAGACCGCCTTTGCGCGGCCTCAGCCAATAGGGCTGGCGCCGGTTGCCCGGCAGCTTTTTCCATTCGTAGAAGCCGGAAACCGGGATCAGCGCGCGCCTGTGGCGCATCGCGGCCTTGAACGAGGCCTTTTCGATCGCCGATTCGGAACGCGCGTTGATCAAAAGCGGCATGTCGGCCGGGTTCTTCGTCCAGGCGGGGATCAGCCCCCACCGCGCCAGCAGCGCCATGCGGTCGGGCAGGTTCGAGCCGGGCGGACGCTGCGGGCCGGCCAACACAACGAGAATCGGCTGCGTCGGCGCCACATTGTAGCGCGGCGGAAAACTTTCGAGATCTCCGACGCCCAGAAAGGCGGCCGTTTCGTCGGGTGACGCCAGAACCGCTATTCGTCCGCACATGATTTTTGGCCTTCGCTCATACTCGTCCTGAAAGTGGCGATGGATCGCTGCGACCGCAACCGCTAAAGCAGTCTCGGCCCGCCGCTCCCCAATGGAGCAAGGCCAAGGGTGGTGAGATGATCGACGCAACAATAGTCCCCGCAGTTTCGGTCGCCGTGTTGCGCGACCGCGCGATCATGCTCGTTCGCCGTGGCCGCGCGCCTTCCAAGGGCCTCTATGCCTTTCCCGGCGGTCGGGTCGAAGCCGATGAAACCCTTGAGGACGCCGCCCGCCGCGAACTCATGGAAGAGACCGGCATCGCTGTCGGCACGCTGGTGCCGCTGCGCGAGATCCTCATCGACAGTCGAGCCGAAGGTGCTTCGGTCTACCTGCTCACCGTCTTCGGCGCGCGTCATATCGGCGGCGAACCGATCAGCGGCGACGACGCCGACGAGGCGGCGTTTCATGACCTCGAAGAGATCAAGCGCCTGCCGCTGACCGATTCGACGCTGGAGATCGTGCTTGAACTTCTGGACGGCCACGTAATTCTGCCGGGATAGACCGAGCTGCAGCCTTGCCGGCGACAAATTGTTTCGCCACAAAAGCTTATGAGCCGCGCTTCGACCTTGTTGATTGCCATGACGCTTGCCGCGAGCACCGTGTTCGCAGCACCGGCGCGGGCTGTCGACGCTCCCTTCGAGCCCGGCCTGCTGCGGCTGGCCGAAGTCTTGGGGTCGCTGCATTTCCTGCGCAATCTGTGCGGCGAAAAGGGCACCGAATGGCGCGGCGAGATGGAAAAGCTGCTCCAGGCCGAGAATCCCTCGCACGAGCGCCGCGCCCGGTTCATCGCCAGTTTCAACCGCGGCTATCGCTCTTTCGACGGCGCCTACACTGCCTGCACGCCGTCCGCGACTGCGGCGATTGCCCGCTACATGAAGGAAGGCGAGGCACTCAGCCGCGACATCGCCTCGCGCTACGGTAATTAACAGGCTATTTACTTTCTCGGCATTGCCGAGGGTACACGGCCTGCCGATTGTGTTAGCTGTCTTAACGGGACATTAAAGGGATAGCTCAAGTTGATCCGAATCACCGGGTCGCTTGGCAGGGTGAAAGACCGAAATGGAACAAAGCGTAACCGACATCGACGCCCTGGTTCGGGAAGAAAAGCGCCTGACCGCCGTCGAGAGCCACAATGAGGCATGGGCCGAGGGACTGTCCGCCGGCATCGAGCCCGAGATCATCGCCGAAGCAGCGCTAGCGACCGCTTTTGCCGAGATCGTGGCCGCCAATGGCGAGCGCGCTGCCCTTGCAATGCTCGACCGCATGCGTGCCAAGGTCGAGGCTGGCGACTTCGAGCCGCTGCGCCTGCGGCATTGAGCCCAACCCCAGTTCTTTGACTAGCCGACACGGTTTCGCCATCATGCCGGGCAGATTTGAAGTGGTGGAGCGTCACTAGCGCATCCGATAGGACGCGCGGCACTCTAGAATACCGGAGCCTGGAATTGATGCGGCCACAGACTGATACGGCGCCCCGAGGCGCATTGAAACTTGCTGTTCTCGGCCTTGCCGCGTCGCTTGTCCTGCCGCTTCATGCCTCAACGGCGTTCGCACTGAGCGAGATCAAGCGCGAAGAGATTCCTGCACCTGTCACGCCGCAAAAGCCCGCGACGGATCAGGGCACGCCGGAAAAGTCAGTGCCAATGCCCGACCCGATCCAGACGCCGCCGGCAGCCAATCCCCCTGCCACCGACCAAGCGCCCGAAGACCAGCAGACCGAACCCCAGGACGAGCCGGCAACGCCTGACGCCACTGGACCTGCCGCGCCACATCTCGACACCGAGGGACCACTGCCCGAGATCGTCTATGATCTCAGCCGCCTGCCCGAGCCGGTCGCGCGCATGCGCAGCCTGCTCGTCGAAGCCGCCAAGACCGGTGACATCGAAAAGCTTCGACCGCTGATCGGCAAGGGCGATGCCATGCCGCAGTTGTCTTTCACCGAAGTCGAAGGCGACCCGATCGCCTTCATCAAGGGGCTGTCCGGCGACGGCGAAGGCCAGGAAATCCTCGCCATCATGGAAGAGGTTCTGAATGCGGGCTACGTCCATCTCGGCGAAGGCACCGACGAGGACCTCTATGTCTGGCCCTATTTCTTCGGCATCCCACTCGACAAGCTCGATCCGCGCCAGAAAGTCGAACTGTTCAAGATCGTCACCGCCGGCGACTACGAGGACATGAAGCAATACGGCGCTTACGTCTTCTACCGCCTCGGCATCACGCCCGAGGGCCGCTGGGCGTTCTTCGTCGCCGGCGATTGATCTTTTTTCCTTGTAACTTGAACGTTGCCGCATCTGCTATTGCTAGCGGTGCGGTGGCGGACGGGAGACCGAAGTTCCTTTGGGACACCAAGCCCGTGGGAGAGCTTGGGTCTTCGTCCGCCGTTCCATCGACCCCGAACAGTCGCCAGGGCCGCAAGCGAAGCCCGATTAGGCAAGGATGGGAGAAGATGGACGCTGCTTTTGTCGTTGTAGGGATCGATGTCTCGAAGGAGCGGCTCGACATTCATGTCCTGCCCTCGGGCGAGCGTTTTGCCGTCGGCAATAACGATGC
>NZ_JBFUIP010000011.1:0-63757 GCF_056401815.1 Aminobacter sp. P4_D5
CGCTTCGCTTAAGCTTTGGTAACCAGCCTGGCACGAATTGTTCCCGTCGCTCCTGGTGCTCCAACGGATGCCCTGGTGCCATAGCTGGGCACGGCTTTGTAAAGTCGTACTTTGTGTGGCAAGTTATTGCGAACGCAGTCCGGCCATTGGAGAAACTCCGTGGAACCAAAGGGCATGCAACAGCGCAGGGCATCACAAGGCTTCAAGCGCAAGGAACTGGTCGGCAAGCTCAACCCCACCTGCTTGCGCGCCTTCAAGGCGGCGGCTGATGCGGCAAAGCTGCGTGGTAACCCCTACGTTGAACTCGTTCATTTCATTGAACAACTTGTTCTTTCGGATCGCTCGGACGTGCAGATGATCCTGGCCGATGCGGGCGTTGATGCTGCCCGCATCGCCAGCGACATGACGCGCGCGGTCGACAAGCTGCCTTATGGCGCGACCTCGATTGAGGAATTCTCCGACCATATATTTCACGCCATCCAGGAAGCCTGGAACTTGGCGACGCTCCAATTCGGTAGCGAAGAGGTGCGCAGCGCCCACATCATCCTCGCATGCCTGAAGACGCCGGTTCTCGAAGGGCTGGTGTCGAAGATCAGCACGGAATTTGACAAGATCGACGCGGATGGCGTGATCACGCGTTTCGCTGACGTGGTCGACGGCTCGCTTGAGGGATCGGCCACTGGGGCTGCGGCACCTTCTGCGGAAGCTCCGCGGCGCCCATCGATGGGAGGGGAGTCGGCGCTGGCGAAATATGCAACAGATCTCACCCAGCGGGCACGTGACGGCAAGATCGATGCCGTCGTCGGCCGCGACCCGGAAATCCGCCAGATCGTCGACATCTTGATGCGGCGGCGGCAGAACAATCCGATCCTGACCGGCGAGGCCGGCGTCGGCAAGACGGCGGTGGTCGAAGGGTTCGCGCTGCGTATCGCCGAGGGCGATGTTCCGCCGATGCTACAAGGTGTGAGCCTGCGCATGCTCGATGTCGGGCTGATGCAGGCCGGTGCCAGCGTCAAGGGCGAGTTCGAGAAGCGGTTGAAGGCAGTTATCGACGAGGTGCAATCCTCCGAGACGCCGGTGATCTTGTTCATCGACGAGGCGCATACGCTGATCGGCGCCGGAGGGGCTGCAGGTACCGGCGATGCGGCGAACCTGCTCAAGCCAGCGCTGGCACGCGGCGAGCTCCGCACGATCGCGGCGACCACCTGGGCCGAATACAAGCAACACATCGAAAAGGACCCAGCACTCACTCGCCGTTTCCAGGTGGTCAAGATCGACGAGCCCGATGAGGCGGCCGCAATCCTGATGTTGCGCGGCGTTGCTGGCGTGCTCGAAAAGCACCATCAGGTGCAGATCCTCGACGAGGCGATCGAGACGGCGGTCAAACTCTCGCACCGCTATATTCCAGCGCGCCAGCTTCCCGACAAGGCGGTCAGCCTGCTTGACACCGCCTGCGCTCGCGTCGCCATTTCGCAGCACTCCCGGCCGGGCGAGGTTGAGGACCTGATGCGCCGAAGGCAGGCGCTGGTGGTTGAACAAGGTATCATCGGACGCGAGGCCGCCATCGGTATAGATGTCGACGAGCGTCAAGCTCGCGTCGAGACGGGACTGAGTGATACCGACACAGCGCTCGCCTCTGCCCAGGGGCGCTGGGATCGAGAGAAGGAAGTCATTGCTGAAATCCTCGAATTGCGTGCCAGATTACGTGGGCTAGGCGTGGCGCTCGATCCCGTCGTTGCGGAGACGTCCCCGAAGGGCGAAGCAATTGAGGAGCCGGTCGCCGCCAATGATGATGACGCCGCACAGTCAGCGCCAGTCGAAACGGCGACAGCAACTGAACCAACCGCAGATCGAGCCGCTGATCTGGCGCGGCTCAAGGAATTGATGGCGGTGCTTGCTGAAGCACAGGGCGAGACGCCGTTGATCCTGCTCTCCGTCGACCGCAATGCGGTTGCGGCGGTGGTGCAGGATTGGACCGGCATTCCCACGGGGCGGATGCTGACGAGCCAAACTGAAAAGGCATTGCGCCTGGCGCAGACGCTATCCGAGCGCGTGGTGGGCCAGGATCACGCAATGGAGATGATTGCCAAGCGCGTGCAAACCAGTCGCGCTGGGCTCGGCGCGCCGGAAAAGCCGGTCGGAGTCTTCTTGTTGTGCGGACCGTCGGGCGTCGGCAAGACGGAAACCGCGCTGGCACTGGCCGAAACACTATACGGCGGCGAGCAGAACCTGATCTCGATTAACATGTCTGAGTTCCAGGAGGCGCACACGGTCTCGACGCTCAAGGGAGCGCCGCCTGGATATGTCGGCTACGGCAAGGGCGGCATCCTGACTGAGGCCGTGCGCCGCCGGCCCTATTCGGTGATCCTGCTCGACGAGGTCGAGAAGGCGCACCCCGATGTGCATGAGATCTTTTTTCAGGTCTTCGACAAGGGCATGATGGACGACAGCGAGGGCCGGCGGATCGACTTCAAGAACACGCTGATCCTGCTCACGTCGAACGTCGGTTCCGAAGTCATCATGCAAAAAACCAAGGGCGGGGAGCTGCGCGAGAAGATGGAGAACCTCGACGYGGCCTTGCGTGCGCCGCTGCTCAAGGTATTTCCGGCCGCCTTCATAGGGCGGGTGGTGACCATTCCGTATTATCCATTGTCTGATTCGATGATCGAGGCGATCACGCGGCACCAGTTCGGCAAGATTGCACGGAGGCTGCAAACCAGTCACGGCGCGGAACTGGTAGTCGGCGATGGCGTGATGGAACTGATCAAGGCGCGCTGCACCGACATCGAGTCCGGCGGCCGCATGATAGACGCGATCCTGACCAATACGTTGCTGCCGGAACTCAGCCGCGGCGTGCTCAACCGCTCGCTTGACGGCGAGAAACTCTCCAAGGTGACGGTCGGCGCGTCAGGCGAAGGATTTACCTACGAGTTTGCGTAGCGCGATACTGGCAATTCGGGGTCGCGCGGACAAATCCTCTACCAAGGATTGGTATCACCATCGCCGGTGCCCCCGCCATCACCGGTGCCACCGCCACCACTGCCACCGCTACCAGTGCCACCGCCACCAGTGCTGCCGCCACCACTGCCACCGCCACCGCTGCTGCCACTATTGGCGCTATCGCTGTGCCCACTGCTAGAATTGGCAGCCACTTTACGTGATGGAGCCGCCGCCGCCCTCCTCGCCGGGGGCGCTTTCTTGACCTGCGACGTCTGTGCGACAGAAGGGTCGCCAGCGTTCGTCAGCGAACCGCATCCCCCTAGCGGTATGAGCGCGGTCGCCAGAAGTAGCCTGAGGGTAAGCGATCGCATGTAGCGTCTCCCTTTCTAACCCAGCATGTCCAGCCGTGGTCGTGACTCGATCCATTCCTTATGGAGGAGGGCAATTAGAAGCTCACGAGGATCACGAGGCGCAGCAGCCCCCAGAACGGCACCTGCGGCCTCCCGTGTTCGCGCACCGAGCTTTCCGTCGATGTCGCCGACGTCCTGCCCCGCTCGTTTAAGCGCCAATTGCACTTCCTTGCCGATCGCCAAGTTGTCTATGTGATCCAGTGCAGCCTGTGCCTGATCGGAAACATCCTTGATGTTTTGTGAGGCAGATAGGGCATAGAGACGCGCCATCTCACCACTGTCATGCTGTAGCGTAGGATTGTCCTTCAAGAGTTCGGCGGCAAAGAACGCTCCCCAAGCGTCGCCGCGTTCGGCGCTTTCCCGATACCAGCCAGCAACAGTTGTCAGGTCGGCGCTCTTGTCGCGCAGAGCCATGCGCCCTAGCAACCTACCTGCATAAGGATGGCCCTGCGCACGTGCCCTTTCAAACAAGTCGGCCGCGCGCGCCGGGTCTTTCTGCACGCCCGTACCATCGCGATATAGGACGCCAAGCAGGACCATGCCATAGACGTCATTGCGATCGGCAGATTCCGTGATGAATTTTAGAGCGCGTGCCTCATCCTTCGTGACATGGTCTCCAGACAGATACTCTCCCCCGAGCATGTTCATCGCGTAGGTATGTCCGGATTCGGCCGCTTGCGTGACTAGGGCCATGCCTCGTTCGACATCCGGTTTGCTGCCCAGCCCGATGACCAAGGCGCGTCCGAGCGCGTATTGCGAATAGGGATCACCCCTCTTCGCGCCGGTTTCATACAAGGGGATGGAGCGCTTGGGGTCACGTTCCACAGCTGCGCCAAATTGATAAAGCCTGCCAAGTAGATAACTGGCGCGGACATGTCCTTGCCCGCTCGCGGCATTGAGCTCGGCCAGCGCCTCCTTGAAATCGCCTTCGGCATAAAGCGCGCGCGCATACTGATATTTGAAGCGTGCGACATCGGGGTGTTCGCTCACCGCCGCCTTGCACGCCGTCAGCGCTTTGGGCACATCGATATCGTTGGGCAGCTTGCCGTCGGCAACCGCCTGGACGTCAAGCGGCTCGGCCGCAAGCGTGTCGCACTCGTTGACCGAGACGGCCACGTTGATGGTGATCGGCGCCGGGGTGACGGTCTTGATCGCCGGAACCAGAACGACGGTTCGCACTGGAGCACTGGCGGCTTTCTTGTCCACGGGCAAGGGGATCGGCTTGACCTCCATGCTGTCCGTACCCGTGTCGAGCGACTTGGATTGTGTGGTTGCGGAAACGGTCTTGACCGCTGGCCCTTCGCTATCGGCAGCACTTACCACCTTGAGCGACGGTCGAATGCGCAGTTTGGTTATGTCCTCGGCTTTGATCAGGTCACCTTCGGAGACGATCTGCCCGCCGACCGCCACCTGGGTTTCGGGATCGCGGCTTTCGAGGCGGAGCCAGCCGGTCGACGCGCTGGATCGCACGACCTCGTCAGGCATGGCGGCAAATCCGGTGCCGATATCAGACGCCATTGCGACCAGGATCGGCTTGGCCGTTTCGGCCTGTTTCGGCTGCGGTTCGTCGCCTTGCTGGATGGTCAGAGCAGGTTTAACGGGCACCTGTGCGACTGCCTGGGCATCGACGACGACCCGGACAATGCCGCTCGCGCTTCGGCCACTGTCGGTCGTGACGGTGTAGCGCACCTCTTCCTTGGTCATGTCATCTGACGATGATTTGAACATGACATCTTCGACACGGTCGGCAGATATCTTGCTGTCGAGGTTGAGTTGTTCGTCGCCCAGCCAAAGCGTTCCCTGGTCCGGAAGCTTGGTGAAGCTTACGGTCAACGGCGTGTTGCCGCTGGTAATTGGCGGTGAAATGCGTAGCGCCACTTCCTTGGAATGCGGCGGAACGCGAACCTCGCGCAGATCCTCGATGATCAGAAGGTTCTGCCGGGTCACGAAGAAGAAAGAAGAAGTCAGGCTCGATGTGTCCCAAGGCGTCTGCCGTCCGTCGGTGCGCTTGATGACCTCGGCGCGGATATCGCTGAGCAGCTTCCTGATCTCGACATTGGGCTTCAATGCATATTCGGCGAAGGTGCCGGTGAAGGGGCTGAGGCCATTATTGCCGTCCAGCGCTACCCTGTCGGGTGYGGTCGAGTAGACGATCAGCGTGCCATTTTCGGGAGCGACCGAGGCAAGTCCTTTTTTGCCTTCGACGGCGACCTTGGCCTGGCCGACATAGTAGGAATTGTTGGCGAAAGGATTGTCGCGGCAGGCGTCCAATATCGCGATCTGCAGCGAGGAGGTCTCGCGCATATATTCGAGCAGGCTCGACATGTTGTAGGCCTGAACCTCGAGATCATAGGAGGTCTCCAGGCTGGCATCGACCGGCAGCATGAAGTTGTGGCCACCAACCTGTACGGCATGGCCGCTATAATAGAACAGCGCGACGTCACCATCGTTGAGCGTCCTGAGGAAGCCGAGGATAGTTTCTTCAAGACCCTTCTTGTTCAGGTCCTTGCCGAGCGTGACCTCAAAATTTGCCCGCTCCAGCACTTCGCGGATGCGGTCCGCATCATTGGTTGCATTGGGAAGCTTGGCGAGATGCTCGTAGGCCGAATTGCCGATGACCAGCGCGGCGCGGCGACCAGAGACGCCCTCGGCAGCGAGAACCGTGCCAACAGCAAGCAGTAAGAAGAGGCCGCACGCCAAAATGGCGCCGGTCAGACGTGCGACAATGCCAATATTGCGAGCAGGCAAGCAGCCCCCGCATACCATTACTGCCCCCTTGGGATTGCAGTCTTTAAAGGCTTGGCACGGCTTGCATTCTTAGAAGATCAGCATCCTCCTTGTGACGAAAGCTGTCAACGGCGATCAGACACTGGAAATTGCACGGTCCTGTAGGCCGGCAAGAGCAGAGCCCATCACGAAAATCCGTGTTATTGTCGAGGCATGATCCAAACACCGCAGGTGTGAAGCAATGGCCGGATGGCGCTCACGCATGGATGGAACCAGGTCATGACGCCGGAGGACAAAACACGCATCGCCCCTGATAGCGGTGTTCACAAGGGCGTGCAGCTCAACGGCATCTATGAGATCGACGAGCACATCGCCACGGGCGGCATGGGCGAGGTCTATCGCGGCCACAACATCCAGACCGGCGACCCCGTAGCGATCAAGCTAGTGCTGCGCGAATTCGCCCGCGACCAGGGCATTCTCGCGCTGTTTCGCAAAGAGGCCTCGATCCTCAATCATCTCTCCAACGATGCCATTGTGCGCTATCACGTGTTTACGATCGACCCGACGATCGGCAGGCCGTATCTCGCCATGGAGTTCGTCGATGGGCAGTCGCTGGGCGAGCGCATCCGCAACGGGCCACTCGATACGCGGGAAGCCCGCAAGATGCTGGCCAGGGTGGCGTCCGGGCTCTCCGTTGCTCATGAGGCGGGCGTCATCCACCGGGACCTGTCGCCCGATAACATCGTGCTGCCGGGCGGAAAGGTCGAAAAGACCAAGATCATAGATTTCGGTATAGCGCGTTCGGCCGACGTTGGCGGCGGCACGCTGCTCGGCGGCAGCTTCGCTGGCAAATACAGTTTCGTTTCGCCCGAGCAGCTGGGCTTGTTCGGTGGCGATGTCACTGAGCAGTCGGACATCTACAGTCTCGGGCTGGTGCTCGCAGCGGCGTTGCGCGGCAAGCAGCTCGACATGGGGGGCTCGCCGGTCGAGGTGATCGAAAAGCGGCGGACTGTGCCCGACCTGACAGGGGTTGACCCAGATCTGCTTCCGCTGCTTGAATCCATGCTCCAGCCGGATCCACGGGATCGTCCGGAAAGTGCCGCGGCGATCGTCGAGTGGCTGCGCGAGACGAGTGGGGTGACGGCAGCGCCTGGAACATTTCCAGGGGTCGACGCCCAACATGATCAGCAGCAACGAAATGATCAGCAGCAACGAAAGCCTGCGGACCTTGCCTGGCGACCGCCGGGCTCGGGCGCTGTTGGGCAAAAGCCTCAACCGCCTGAGGCCCTGTTGCCGCGCGATGCCCCGTGGCGCCATGCCGGAGCGGCCGGAAAATCCGCGACGGACACTCGGCATAAAACAGCTTCTCGGCCTTTGCCTGTCCGTCAACCGCCAAAATCCGGACGTCGTGCGCTGATCGGTACTGTCATGCTCGTTGCGCTGGCAGCGGCGGGCGGCGGCGCCTACTATTCGGGGTTTCTGGGTGGCTTTCTGCCCGGGGGCACAACGTTGACGCCAAGTGATGAAGCTGCCAGCGGCAAGCTTACGCCCGCGCCACCCAAGGCCCCCGTGCCATCTCAGGAGCCGACGGCAAAAGACCCGCCGACTGCCAACACTGAGGTGAAAACACCCATCCCGCCCGAAATCGCCAAGCCAAAACCGCCGGAGCCGATCAAGGAGGTGGCTGTCCAACCAACTCCAAAGACTGCGATTACGGTGGCGGAGTGGTTCAAATCCTTTGACGGCGGCCCATGCTTCTACGTCTCGGTCGCGGACGCGTCAGCACCGCGCCCTCAGGTGGAGGGGCTCGCGACCTCAAAAGCACCGTTCGACAAACTTTCCCGGGATTTTGCTTCCGCCTTCGGGGCTGGTCCGGTCGTCAATCCGAGGATGATCGAAAGAGAGCAGTGCCCCGTGGCCGATTTTCTGGAGGCCGTGCACCCGGACAAGGGCAACGGACCAATCCTCGAACTGAGCAAGGACAATCTCAAGGTCGGAGACTCGCTCCAGGGCAAGTTGAGTGGGACCGGCAGCCGCGACATCAATCTGCTTTTGGTCGGCAAGGACGGCGTGGTCTACAATTTCGCTAGTCTGCTGAAGAAGACTGGAGCTGACGAAGCTTCCTTCAGTATGAAGCTCTTCCCGCTCAACGACCAGGAGGCATCGGCACCGGAACCGCATCTGATCGTGGCGCTTGCCAGCGACAACGGCATCAGGTCGGCTGACATTAAGGATCCCGAGTTGGCGTCAGACCTGTTTCCCAAGATCCGGACGGAGATCGAGGCGCAACAAAACGGAGCTGGCGTCGCCTTCGGCTATTTCCTGTTCGACCGTTGAGCGGTTGCCCAGAGGGCTGCGATTGCTTCAAGCTTCGTATCTGGCCATCAGGCCAATATATCTTTCAGGTATAGGAGTTCACGTTGTTTGAGATCGGTCCGATGTACCACCAAGAGCTATGCATCGAGGATACATGTTGGGACGCGACTATTTTAGTGCAATGCCCGGAATTAGAGGCTGTGGATCATCGCTTTCGACCGAGTGCCCATGAAGTGATTCATGGACACTCCGACGGCGCCTGGTGAGCCGCGATTGTCGTGTTCCAATGCAGATGTTTGCGGAGCTCTACCCCCGTCTGGTACTGCGAACCGCCTTTGGACAGGCTTCCTTGGAGCGCGCAACTTTGTTGCAAGTTGCCTAGCTTGGCCTACCGGTTCGACCGCGCTCCCTAGCGATAGGGGAGCGCTGCGAACGAGTCGGCGCGCGGGTGGGGTATGACGCGCCGATCGCCCGCGGCCTTTTTGGGGGAGGATAGGGCYGCAGTCAAAGGCCGGATGCAGTCCGGCCGTTGATTTCAGATTGGATGTTGGGAGCTGGCAGCGGCATTAGAGATGCCACCGCCAATTTGTAACACGGTTCGATCCTACCACTTGACCCTGGAGCCGGCGGTGCCGGCAAGGCGTAGCTGTCGCCGAAGTTTTCGAGCGACCTGTTGACCGAGCCCCCCCCAAGGAGCGCCCACCTGCGTCCTAGAATTGGGACATCCGGCGATCATCTCACCCGACTGTAGAATTCTACACTCTCCCCAAGACTTAATCTGTGATGACTTCGCGTGCATCTGGCAACCGGGGGCTTAGAGGGACGATGACACGTGCAATACATGGTTCTACGCCGAGCCAGCTGCGAGCGAGCCACCATCGCAAGCGGGTGCGAAGCTTCCACGAGCGGTGTCTCTGGAACCTCAAAGCTGCGATGATCGAACACTCGTGTTTTCGCGCTGATGCCGGGCATGCTGCAAGCAGGGCAGGAGGGATGTCCCACGAGGCAAATTTCCTGAGATTGTGCGATCCAAATGCACTTGCAAACAGCTCCAACGGCGCGTTGAGCGGACGTTTCCAATCGTGGCGTCGCCGGCCGATTGTGGGTTTGCTCGCGTCGTTTTGCTCCGAAGTCTCAGTCACCTGTCATCGAGAAGCTTGAGGCAGGCGACATGGCGCAACTTCGCTCCCATCCCCGTCTCATACGCAAGCTGCAGGAAGCCCTTGGGGACGACCTTTGCATGGCGCTCGATGATGAATGTGTCGTCGAGATCATGCTGAACCCCGACGGACGGCTTTTCATCGAACGGCTTGGGCACGGGATTGCGCCAGCCGGCAAGATGACTGCCGCAACGGCCGAGATCGTCATCGGCAGTGTCGCGCACGCGCTTCACTCCCAAGCTGATGAGGACCGCCCGATCATCTCTGGCGAGCTGCCAATAGGTGGGCATCGTTTCGAGGGGTTGCTGCCGCCTGTTGTCTCGGCTCCGACTTTCACCATCCGGCGGCGCGCCTCGCGGCTGATCCCGCTCATCGATTATGTGACTTCGAACGTTATGACCAAGAACCAAGCATCGGTGATCAGCAACGCGATCTCTTCGCGGTTGAACATCGTTATTTCGGGTGGCACGGGGTCGGGCAAAACGACGCTAGCCAATGCGGTCATCGCCGAGATCGTCGAAACGGCGCCGGAGGATCGGTTGCTCATTCTTGAGGACACGGCGGAGATCCAGTGTGCGGCTGAAAACGCGGTGGCGCTGCATACGAGCGACACTATCAACATGGCCAGTCTGCTAAAGAGTACAATGCGGCTGAGACCGGATCGCATCATCGTCGGCGAGGTGCGTGATGGTGCGGCTTTGACGCTTCTGAAGGCCTGGAACACTGGTCATCCCGGCGGCGTAACAACGATCCACTCCAATACGGCGATGTCGGCGCTACGCCGCCTCGAACAGCTGACTGCTGAAGTCAGCCAGCAGCCGATGCGAGAAGTGATCGGAGAAGCCGTCGATCTCGTCGTGTCGATCGAGCGAACGCCGAAAGGTCGAAGGGTGCGTGATGTCGTCCATGTCGAGCGCTTTGCCGGCACTCACTATCAGACCGAGAATTGCGCGCAGATCGAGGAGCAGCGCCATGTCGCATGACCATCAAACCGTTGTCGTCAGTGCGTTCGTGCTGTCACTTTCACTTATGCTGGCCGATCCAGCGCTTGCCAGTTCAGGCGGTGGGCTGCCTTGGGAAGGCCCGTTGCAACGGATCCAGCAATCGATCACTGGGCCCGTCGCGGGCTTCATTGCGCTGGCAGCTGTGGCCGTTGCCGGCGGCATGCTGATCTTCGGTGGCGAGCTCAACGATTTTGCGCGCAGGCTTATGTATGTTGTGTTGGTAGCCGGCATCCTGCTCGGTGCCACTCAAATCGTTGCGCTGTTCGGTGCAACAGGCGCCTCCATCGGCGATGTCGTATCCTCTGCCGCTTTTCCCCAAACAGGGGAGGGGCCGCATGGCTGATGTTGGCTCCAATCTCCAGCGCAACCGCATCCATCGCGCTCTGTCGCGCTCGAACCTGCTGATGGGCGCGGACCGCGAACTGGTGCTCGTCACAGGGCTTGCGGCAGCGATCCTGATCTTTGTGGTGCTGACGCTCTACTCCACTCTGTTCGGGATCGCCGTCTGGGTCTTGGTGGTTGCTGCACTTCGCATGATGGCCAAGTCCGACCCAATGATGCGGCGCGTCTATATCAGACACATCTCCTACCGGCCGCACTACCGGCCCACTTCGACGCCGTGGCGTCGCTACTGAAGGACGGTTGGACTATGGCCGCACTGCGTTCTTTTCGTCATTCCGGCCCGTCCTTTGCCGATCTCGTTCCTTATGCGGGGCTGGTCGCTAATGGCGTCATCCTGCTCAAAGATGGGAGCTTGATGGCCGGCTGGTATTTCGCAGGTCCGGATTCGGAGAGTTCCACCGATGCCRAGCGCAACGAGATCTCGCGCCAAATCAACGCCATCCTTTCGCGCTTCGGCTCAGGCCGGATGATACAGGCCGAGGCGATACGGGTACCGACCGTCGCGTATCCGGCAACTGCGGAATGCCATTTTCCCGATCCCGTCACGCGCGCAATTGACGACGAGCGGCGTGGGCATTTCGAGCGCGAGCAGGGGCACTATGAGAGCCGGCATGCACTGATCCTGACCTATCGCCCGCCGGCGCGGCAGCGATCAGGGCTCACCCGCTATTTCTATTCGGACGCGGGAGGCAGGGCGGCAACCTATGCCGACACGGTGCTGGTGACGTTTGAGAATTCGATCCGTGAAGTCGAGCAGTCTCTGGCCAACGTTTTGTCGATCAGGCGGATGGTAACGCGATCGGTCGAGGAGCGCAGCGGTTTTGTGACCGCGCGCTACGACGAACTGTTCCAGTTCATCCGCTTTTGCATCACGGGAGAGAACCATCCAGTCCGCCTGCCTGACATCCCGATGTACCTCGACTGGCTGGTGACGGCCGAGCTTCAGCATGGGTTGACGCCGGTTGTCGAGAACCGCTTTGTTGGCATTGTTGCGATCGATGGGCTGCCGGCCGAAAGCTGGCCAGGCATCCTCAACTCCCTCGACCTGATGCCGCTGACTTATCGCTGGTCCTCGCGTTTCATGTTCCTCGACGACCAAGAGGCCCGCCAGAAGCTCGAGCGCACCCGCAAGAAGTGGCAGCAGAAAGTCCGGCCGTTTTTCGACCAGCTGTTCCAGACGCATTCGCGTTCGGTCGACCAGGACGCGATGACAATGGTGGCAGAGACGGAAGATGCGATCGCACAAGCTTCCTCGCAGCTTGTCGCCTATGGCTACTACACGCCGGTGATCCTGGCTTTTGACGAAAACAGCACTCGTCTTCGGGAGAAATGCGAGGCCGTACGGCGCCTGATCCAGGCAGAAGGTTTCGGGGCGAGGATCGAGACGCTGAATGCGACCGAGGCTTTCCTCGGCTCGTTGCCCGGCAACTGGTATGCCAACATCAGAGAGCCGCTGATCAACACACGTAACCTTGCCGATCTCATTCCACTTAATTCGGTCTGGTCAGGTAGCCCCATTGCCCCTTGCCCTTTTTATCCACCGGCCTCTCCACCATTGATCCAGGTTGCTTCTGGCTCAACGCCGTTCCGGCTCAATCTGCATGTCGACGATGTCGGTCACACACTTATCTTCGGGCCGACCGGGTCCGGCAAGTCGACGCTGCTGGCATTAATTGTCGCCCAGTTCCGCCGCTATCCCGGGGCCCAAATATTCGCCTTCGACAAGGGCAGATCGATGCAGCCACTGACACTGGCTGTGGGTGGCGACCACTACGAACTCGGCGCTGATAGCGAGGCTTCAGAAGAGGAGAATCCCAGTGGGGTGCTAGCCTTTTGCCCACTCGCCGATCTCTCCACCGATGCCGACAAGGCCTTCGCGTCGGAATGGGTCGAGACGCTTGTGGCGCTACAGGGTGTTTCCATCACGCCCGATCACCGCAACGCGATCTCGCGGCAAGTAGCACTTTTGGTGGAGGCCCGCGGACGATCGCTATCCGACTTCGTCTCCGGCGTTCAGATGCGCGAGATCAAGGAGGCTCTCCACCACTACACCGTCGACGGTCCGATGGGGCAGTTACTCGACGCCGAAACCGACGGCCTTTCGCTTGGATCGTTGCAGACCTTCGAGATCGAGCAACTGATGAATATGGGGGAGCGCAATCTCGTCCCGGTCTTGACCTATCTGTTCCGCAGGATCGAGAAGCGCTTGACCGGCGCGCCCAGCCTTATCGTCCTTGATGAGGCATGGTTGATGCTGGGGCACCCGACTTTTCGCGACAAGATCAGGGAATGGCTGAAGGTGCTGCGCAAGGCCAATTGCGCCGTGGTCCTCGCCACCCAGTCGATCTCCGATGCCGAGCGCTCCGGCATCATCGACGTGCTTAAGGAATCCTGCCCGACAAAGATCTGCCTGCCGAATGGTGCGGCACGCGAAGCAGGTACGCGTGAATTCTACCAGCGCATCGGGTTCAACGATCGCCAGATCGAAATCGTTGCAACAGCTGTGCCCAAGCGCGAATACTACATCGCTTCGCCGGAGGGACGGCGACTGTTCGACATGTCGCTTGGACCGGTAGCCCAGTCTTTCGTGGGCGCCTCCAGCAAAGACGATCTCAAACGTATCCTGGCACTGAAGCGCGAACATGGCCGCGATTGGGCGGCCCGTTGGCTCGATCTGAGAGGAGTTGGCCATGCTGCATCGCTCTTTACATCAAAATAGGCTGACCACTGCAGGTGCTGCGATCATGTTTGTAGTTACCGCGGCCGCGACCGAAACCGGGCACGCCGGTGGGGTGACGGGCGAGGCAACCGAATGGACGCAGCTCCTCAACAATGCCGAACTGGTTGCCCTGGTTGGCAAGTCGACCGAGCAGGTCAATAACCAGGTCAAGCAGATCACGCAGCTGGCCGAGCAGATCCAGAACCAGCTCAACATCTACAATAACTTGCTGCAGAACACCGCCCGGCTGCCGAACCACATATGGGGACAGGTCGAAGGCGATCTCAAGAAGCTGCAGGCCGTTGTCGGACAAGGACAGGGGATCGCGTTTTCGATGGGCAACGTCGATGACGTGCTCAAGCAGCGCTTTCAAAGCTTTGCCGATTTCAAGACGGGTCTCGCGGACGGCGAGACCTTTTCTGGCAACTACCAGACCTGGTCGACAACCAACCGCGACACCATTGCCGGTACGCTGAAGGCGGCGGGGCTTACGGCAGATCAATTCACCTCGGAAGAATCGACCATGAGCTCTCTGCGCTTCATGTCGGAAACTGCCGACGGCCAGATGAAAGCGCTTCAGGTCGGCCATCAGATAGCAGCCCAGCAGGTGGTGCAATTCCAGAAGCTGCGCGGGCTGGTCTCGCAACAGACAACGATGATGGGAACGTGGTTTCAGTCCAAGCAGGCGGACAAGGATCTGGCGCAAGCGCGGCGCGAAAGCTTCTTCAGTTCGACGCTGCCCAATGTGCGGGGCGGCCAGATGATGGAGCCGCGCTGGTGAACTCTTCCATGGTCATAGGGGTAGTGATCGGGATCGCCACTAGCTTCTGCACGGGTATCACCATCCGGATGCTGCGGGAACCAGTTCCGGCGAATGAGACCCCCGCGTCCACATCGGATACGGCGCGCCGGGAGCGGGCGGAAAATTTCTTCGGTGGCGATCCGGATAGGGACATACTCGGCGGTCAGGAGCTGCGGCTCCGATGGTAACAGTCAAGCAAGTCACCAGGTGCCATTTCGCCATCACAGTGATTGGCGCAATCCTTCTCGCCAGCACGCCTGTATTGGCGCAGCAGGGCTCGGTGCTGACCACACTGGAGAACCAGGTCGTGGCGGCCGCTCGCGGCTGGCAGACGACAGTAATGAACGCGGCGCGCTCGCTGTTTTGGATACTCGCCGGGATCGAGGTTGCGATAGCCGCGGTCTGGCTCGCGATCAACACTGCATCGCTCGACAGCTGGTTTGGAGAGCTCGTACGCCGTATCATGTTCATCGGCCTTTTCGCCTTCATCCTCGACCAAGGACCTAGCTTCGCGAAGGCTGTCGTCGACAGCCTGTTTCAGATCGGCGCCAATGGCGGATCAGCCTCACCTGCTAACATCTTCGACGCCGGCATTCGTGTCGCTTCGAAGATGTCTGAACAGGCAAAGTTCGGCTTGTTCGAAGACAACGCACTGGCGATTGCCGCCGTCTTCGCCATGGTCGTAGTGGTCGTCTGTTTCAGCCTGGTCGCGGCGATCTTTGTTGCGGTCCTGGTCGAGATGTATGTTGGACTTCTCGCAGGCATGATCATGCTCGGCCTCGGCGGCTCGTCCTTCACCAAGGATTTTGCCGTTCGGTACCTCATCTACGCCTTCTCGGTCGGCATGAAGCTGATGGCTTTGGTGATGATCGCGCGGATCGGCTCGGAGGTCTTGCTTGGGCTTGCCGAAGCACCGACGGCCAAGTCCGAACAGTTTGTTACTAC
Source organism: Aminobacter sp. P4_D5 (assembly GCF_056401815.1). Classification (NCBI taxonomy): domain Bacteria; kingdom Pseudomonadati; phylum Pseudomonadota; class Alphaproteobacteria; order Hyphomicrobiales; family Phyllobacteriaceae; genus Aminobacter; species Aminobacter sp. P4_D5. Next base: position 15,426 of record NZ_JBFUIP010000011.1, read on the forward strand.
GCTCGCAATCGCTGGCATCTCTGTTGTCGTGTTCATCATCGCGATGTATGTGCCGGCCATTCTCCAGGGCGTGGTGCAAGGGGCCTCTGTCGCCGGCGGCATGGAGGGGATACGCCATGGTGGGCAAGCGGCGACCTTCGCGGCTGGCGGCGCCTTCCTTGGCGCAAGTGCGGTCGCCGAGGGCACCTCTGCAGCAGGTGCTGCGCGGGCCGGCGGCTCCTCCATGGCGGCTGCAGCTTTGCGCGGCATGACCTCTGGGATCAGCAGCGCCGGCTGGGCTGCCGGATCGGCGGCCAAGGAAAAGGCGATCGCCTCACCAGGAGCCCATGCCGGCTCTCTGCTCGGGCTCGCAAATGCAAAACTCGACCAAAGCAGGCCATCGGGCAAGGCAGTGCCATCGCCGCAGCCTGTCAACGAGAACAAGTAGCCGGGAAGAGACCCATGGCCGAGCGCAACCCGCCCGAAAACCCCTATCTCGCTGCACGCCAGGAATGGAACGAGCGCTACGGGTCGTATGTAAAAGCCGCCGCCGGTTGGCGTATCGTCGGCATCACGGGAATGCTGATGGCATTGATCGGCTTCTCATATGCTCTGTTCCAGAGCACCCAAGTCAAGCTCGTCCCTTATATCGTGGAAGTCGACAAGCTGGGGACCGCTGCCAGTGCGGGGTTCCCTCAGCAGATCGAATATGCCGATACGCGCGTGGTGCGCGCGACACTTGGCAGCTTCGTTTCGAATTTCCGAAGCGTAACCCCCGATGCGGTCGTGCAGAAGCAGTATATCGACCGTACTTATGCACTCTTGAGAACTTCCGATCCTGCGACCGAGAAGGTCAATGCGTGGTTCCGTTCGAGCTCGCCCTTCGACAAGGCCAAGACCACTACTGTCGCAATCGAGGTAAACAACATCGTGGCACTCTCACCGCAGTCGTTCCAGATCGACTGGACCGAGTTCGAACGCGATCGCAAGGGCAAGGAGACCGCCGTGCGTCGTTTCCGCGGCATAGCCACCGTTACGCTGACCGCGCCACAGGACGAGGGTGTCATCCGGCTCAACCCAATCGGTCTCTACCTCCGCGACTTCGACTGGACCGCGCAGCTGTGAAAGGCGTAGCCTCACAAATGACCATTGCCACCAAAACCATCAGCGCAGCCACGCTTGTCGCTACACTCGCCACAGCTCCGATCTTTCTTTCTGAAGCATGTGCCGAAGGTATGAACGCCAACGAACAAAAGGGCACCGGCATTTCCGGACAGTGGCGAGGGAAAAAGGGCCTCGTGACCAAAGGGGCCGACGGCAAAGTGATCTTCCTCTATGGCGAGGTCCAGCCTTCCGTCGTCTGCTCACCCCTGCAGGTCTGCGATATAGAGCTTCAGGCAGGCGAGGCAGTGCGCGACGTGCTGGTCGGCGATACGGTGCGCTGGAAGGTTGAGCCAGCGACCTCAGGCGCCATCGGCGGCCAGGCGATCCACCTGATCGTCAAACCGTCCGAACCGGATCTTGTCACCTCGATGGTCGTAACCACCTCGCGACGCACCTACCACATTCAGCTCAAATCGCATCAAAGCCAGTACATGGCGCGTGTCGGTTTCGAGTACCCGGAGGATGTGAGCTCGAAGCTCGCGGACGTCAATGCACGATTGGAGGCAAGCATTATTCCGGGCGCCGGCGTTCCGGCGGAGCAACTGAATTTCAGCTATTCCGTCTCGGGCAATGCTCGCTGGAGGCCGACACGGGTCTATTCCGACGGGACCAAGACCTACATCCAGTTTCCGCGATCAGTCTCCGGGCAGGATGCGCCGGTGCTGTTCGTGGTCTCGGGGGGTGAGAATCGCGTCGTCAACTATCGGATGAAAGGGGACATGATGGTCGTGGACTATCATGTCGACCGCGCGGTCCTTGTCTCTGGCGTCGGAAGGAAACAGGAGAAGATCACCATCAGGCGAGGAGGCTGACAATGCGCCACAACATAGCCATTCTGTTTTTGTCGAGCGCGCTTGCCGCTTGCCAAGCCTCCATGACCGATGGGCTCGTCGAAAGTTTAGCGCCGCCGGAGATTTCTGGACCTGTTGCGAGCGCCATTGCAGGCGACATGGTCACAAAGCTTGCCGAACAGATTGGTCCCGCAAGCGGCACCATCATTTTGAAACCTGACAGCTCACCCTTTGGCCAGGCGCTTGAGGCGTCGCTGAAGAGCTGGGGTTATGCCGTCGTCACCGACCAGAAGACGGACGGCCAGAAGGAGATCCCGCTCGCCTATGCCATCGACAGCCATGAAGGCCAGGTCCTGGCGCGACTATCGACAAACACCGTCGAATTAGGCCGCGCCTACAAGGCGACGATGTCAGGAGCCTCTCCGGCAAGTCCGCTTTCGGTCATGCGCCGCGGATAAGGGAGGGGGAAGGCATGGTTCAATCCTTGAAGCTCAGCGGGGTTGCAACGGTGGAGAGCGCCTCCGGCATCCGTCGACTCAACCGGCTGCCGGTCATCCTGGCGGCAGTACTCGTCGTCTTGTTCTTCGCCGTCATCATCTTTGGCTTGACGTCGCGTGGCTTGTATTTCGACCGTGACGAGGGCATTGGCGCCGCGTCGAACAATTCGGCATCGACATATGCCGACCAGCTGAAACGCGGGGTGTCGGACGGGATCATCGGTGAGCCGGTTGGGGCGATCACGCTTGGACCCTTGCCGGCTGTTCCGGCGCAAACGCAGCAGGTAACTGCGAATCCGTTCGCAAGCAGGCCCCAGGGTGAAGAGCATGTTTTGGAGCAGGGCGAGCCGGAAGGGGCGTGGAAGGCTCGCCTCGAGCGTGAACAGCGCGAACAGTATATTCGAGAGCGCCATCGCCAGAAGATGGCACGGTTTCAGGCCAATGATGCTGCCTACGACTCTCCCCTCACCGTGAACCTCAACAAGCTGGAAGCGCCGATGACGGGGGAGCAGACGAAAAGCACACGAAATGTGCCGGCAGCGGCCAGTTCCGACAGCTCTAGAGCCAATCTTTATGCTGCTGCTTACGAGGCAGGCATCGGCGGTCAAAACCTCGATCCGAATGGCCAGCGCGCCAAGGGAGACTTTTTCAACGCTGACATCAGGGAATTCGGCTATCTGCCGAATAGGCTTGTGCCGCAACAGTCACCCTTTGAGCTGAAACGTGGCTCGGTGATACCGGCCACGTTGATCACTGGCATCAATTCTGACCTGCCTGGCCGCATCACCGCGCAGGTCAGCCAGAACGTTTATGACAGCGCCACCGGCCACCGTCTGCTCGTTCCGCAGGGTACAAAGCTCTTTGGCCGTTATGACAGCCAAGTTTCATTCGGCCAGTCACGCGTGCTCGTTGTCTGGACCGATATCATCTTTCCAAACGGCTCGACGCTGCAGATCGGCGGCATGGCCGGAACGGACGCTCGTGGCAATGGTGGTTTCACAGACAAGATAGACAACCACCACTTCAAGACATTCGGCTCGGCGATCCTGCTCGCGATCATCGGCACCGGCGTCGATATGGCCGTGCCACAATCGTCGACGCTCGCCACCCAGGACAGTGCATCMGATGCGGTTCGCCGAAATTTGGCGGACACCTTCGGGCGCGTCGCAGAGCGTACCATTAGCAAGAACCTCGACGTACAACCGACCCTCGAAATCCGGCTGGGCTACAAATTCAACGTGCTCGTCGACCAGGACATTGTCTTTCCAGGTGATTATCGCGGTTGAGGCCGTGGAGAGCGAACTGTCGGCAAAGTGACGTCGACCGTCCTAGTGGATCATTGTTCCGTTCAGACTGTTACTACATATAATACGGTATTTCGCTTCGTCACTGAGCGGCTCTCCAAGAGCTCTATTCTATACCCACAATGTCAATCGTTAAATCATGCGATTGCGTGACATTTCCACTCCGGTACCTCGTCGTTGTTAAGTTCGTCACTTCTTCGGTGGCGGAACAATCTCTGACCCGGAGAAATACATTTGGACGGACAGATCACGACACTAATAGATGCGGTCGACACATCGAACGATCAGCGATCGATCCGCAGCGCGTTGAAGTCATTCTCGTTTGCTTGCGGCTTCGAACGTTTCGCCTACTTTGAGATAACGGCGAAGGAGACTTCCACGATCAATAGTTATCCGCTCGAGTGGCAGCATGCCTATCTGCAAAGCCAATTCGTGCGTATCGATCCGGTCGTTACGATGGCAAAGCGCCTCATGCAAATGTTCACGTGGTCGGCCCAGGACTGGCCGAGTCGTTATCTCACGACTGAGGAAAAGCGGTTTCGGGCCATTGCCAAGCAGTACGGCCTCTGTTCCGGCCTGTCGATTCCTGTACAGGGTAGCTACGGCAGCGTCCTGATGCTTTCACTGACATCTGCGAGTACCAACAATTTGCTCGCCACCCCTGGCAGTGCGGCACGCGCAGAACAAGCCGTTCTCTACATACATCATCGACTTCGAGCTGTCGCCGATGCCGAGTTGATGAGCTGCTCTCTTACTCTGACATCTCAAGAATCGGTATGCTTGAAATGGGCATCGAAGGGGAAGTACATGCGAGAAATCTCAATGATAACGAATCTTCAATACCGAACCGTCCAATTCTATCTGGATAATGCCCGCAAGAAACTGGACGCGACCAATTTGACGCACGCTGTTACGATCGCAAAAGACAAAGGTATTATCTAGCTAAAAGCCCATTGCGTCCCAAGGTACCTGCCGCTTGAGATAGACGCGAGCAGCGTCCGATTGCGCTTGCAGACGCTGGCGTGAAGGTGACTTCCCTGAAGTGTTGACTCTAATTGCTGCACGTTCGAGTAATGGCGTTGTCAAACAAGGGCGACACACATGGCTGAAGAGAACAATGGATCCGTTGTTGCGGATGAAACCGACGCAATAGCGGTCAAGAAGCAGAGAGCCCCAAGGCGCAGCAAGGCGGCTGCAGAGCTTTCCAAGGCACCATCGAAAGCTGAACCTGCTAAAGCTCCGATTGTGAAGCGCAAGACGTACGGCGAACGGGAAAAAGCCGAAAAGCTCAAGCTGATCGCTACACAGATAGCCCAGGGCACAACCCCACTACAACAGGTGGTCAAGAACGCCGGGATTTCGGTGCAGACCTACTATCAGTGGAAGCGCAGTGAAAAGCCTGTCACCAAGAAGGCAGAAAAGGCCGTCTCAGGTGGTAGTGAGTTGGCCGAACTCGTTCAGCTCGAAGCGGAAAACAACCGGCTTCGGGCACTTCTGGCGGAAAAGTTGCGGGCAGAAAATGTCGAACTGCGCAAAAGGCTGGGGCTGGTTTAGGCCGTCAGAAAACTAGCCAATTGAGATGCGGCGCATATCAGTGTGCGCGGCAACTATGGTGAACAGCGACGTCGTTAATGCTGTCCGTTGTCGCGGACAGCCAGGTCCTGTATGCCCACAAAAAGGTGACGCGGCGACGAGCGCTGGCGCCTTTCACGAATTACACGGAATTGACTATGAAGACGCCACAGCGGAATTTCGTTGTTGAATTCAAATCGTCGCGGCGGCTGTCAAAGACGCCGACAAGTTCGATTTGGGGGGACACAGACCTCAAGGCTTTGGCCAGAGAAGTCGAAGATCAGCACTCCGATCTTCCCGGCCAAACACATGGGGTCAGCTCCGCAGCGGACACATTGCCCGATCCGGTCGAAATGGGTCCTTCAAACCAGGCGGCAGTTGATGTTGACACTGTTCAGATTTCGAAGGTGTCGGCCGAAGATTTGAATGCTGACGGGCTGCTTGGCGTCGATGCGCTACATCCTGGGCACGGATCGGCCCCGGCAGCCCCGGAAAATCTGCCCGCGCCCAAACGTCGAAGCATATCCAACCGCGCCCTGAAAGGACGGGTCAGACGGTCGTCAGCGCCGGAGAGCATGATACAGGCCGCCCCGCTAGAGCTTGCCGATGCATCATTGTTACTGGATGAAGTCGCCACGCTTGACGCAGAGAACAAGCGGCTCAAGCAACTGCTGGTCGAGCAGCTTCGCGACCAGAATCTGACGCTCAAGCAAATGCTTGGGCGGTTTGGTCTCAGCTAGGTCGCAGACTCACGGACTCAAAGTCGCGTTGATGCGATTTGAGCCATTGCAAGGAAGTTGGCGGCGAGCTTGTCGTAGCGAGTGGCGGCGCGACAGTAGAGGCGCTTTGGCAATATCGAAATTAGGGTGGTTTGAGTACACAAATATGGATTGTCTCAAAGAGATAGCTCGCCCTGTTCATACGCGGGTCAGGCTTTGTGGGGCCCACTTTCGCCAGTGGCTAAAGCGCGCGCCCCGCCCCCCGCGTGAGTCGACGGACGGTTCCAGTCGAAGCGGATGTTACGGGGAAACTGAACCGAGTCTGATTTGCCGCAGGCCGTTTGTCTTTGGCAAACCCGGTGCGATTCAGCCCGATGTCAATATTGCCTTCGGGCAAACCAGTAGGCGGAGTAACGATGGTATGATGTGACAGCGAAAGCGGAATGGACGCACGAACCGAAGAACCCGCGGCGATGTCTTGCGCATCAATAACGCGTTAACGTGATTGAGATCGGCTCAGGCGAACAACATCGGGGCCAGCGGTCATATCGTGCCGCACAAACAGGCCGGAGACATGACTGCACCCGACCCGCAAAGCTCATCGTCATTCAAATGCACATTGCCAAGCGGGCGCTATCCAGACATGACAGCGCCAGCGAGCTACTTGGGGAAGAGAAGGCTGACGCCGGCGCGAACGCCCCAACCATCCGGCCCATTTTCGGGTGATGCAGCCCAGTAGCGCGGGCCACCCGAGAAACTCACCGGCTGCTTGCCGAACATTACGAGCTTCGACACCGTAAAGTTGACAGGCACGCTCCATTCTTCGCTTTTCCAGTCGTAGGTGCTCTCGGTATCGAGCGCGAACGTCCAAGCATCCTTCGTCGTATAGGAGATGAAGGGCTGCAGGAACGTGGAACTGATGTTGCGCCGATTGCTGTCGCCGGCGACGGACCAGATGTGGTTGGCAAGCGCTCCATAGGTCCAGGGGCCCTCCTGCTTCAACAAGACCGCCGTCGGACCGAGTCCCCATTTTTCTCCGCCCAGAAGCGGATCGGTTGCGGTAGGCAGCAGAATGGCGGGCCCGGCACCCCAGATAAGGGCTCCAGCGGTCGGCTGCTTCGGCGAAAGGAAGAAGCTTTGCACGACGTCGCCTATTCCGGTCTGACTGCCCGAATTCCCCGCGATATCGTTCTGCGAGACGACCGGAATAATCGTACGGGAAATGACATTCCAGTCTTCATTGATCGAGAACGGAATAACCGGCTGGATATTCAAAACCGACTTGTGGCCGCCATTGGGGCCATAGCCGCTGTCATGATTGAACTGGAACGGAACGCTGATCAGCGACGCGACGGGATTCGATAATTGCTTCGCAAGAGCGGCCTCCTCTGCGGCAGCCGGACTGGCCAGGACAGTCGCGGCGACCATGAGCAAGAGGGATTTCGGATTCATAATGTCCTCAATTGAAATTTTCGGGCAGGCCTCCGCAAACGCGGAATGCATAACGCTGCTGTTAGACACAGCTCGTGCGCTATCGATCTCAAAAATGGTAAGCTAGGCCGAGGATTGGCCCTTGCTGGACGACGTCGAAAACAAAGCCGTCATGGCTGTAGTCGACGCCAAGGGCGCGGTATCCGGCTACGGCCAATAGACTATCTTTGATCTGATAGCCGACGGCGGCCGCGACATCCCAATCGAGCTTTGCCTGCCCGGCTCCGACGTTTCCCCAACCCGTCATGTAAATCCGGTCGGAGAGGAAATACGTTCCGCGCACGCCTGCCACGGCATTGGCCCACGTCGCGCTGTCGGTGCGGTTTTTGCCATCGAGGAGCCCTCCTTGCAGCGACAGCTCCGTGCTCGCGTACCAGACGCGCGCGCCGGCAATCACATCCAGATGGTTCCTGCCGTCCGCCAGGACACTGTAGCCGCCGCCGAAGAAGCCGGTGAAGGTCTGCGACGTCACACCGATACTTTGCGTCAGAATCCCCTTGGGGCTCGCATCGGACATGGAAATCTTCGTGTAGATTATGTCGCTGAAAACGCTGAAGCGGTCATTCCTGCCTTCGGCCATTCCCATGAAGGCGAAGTCCAGGTCGTCGAGAATGTCGCCGAAGTTGGAATCGAGGCGCGCCGGAGGAAGGCCGAACTGCCCGACGGTGCCATCGACCCCCGCGGCCCACAAATACGGACTGGCGCTGAAATGCCAGCCGGGGGCGGCCTCGCTGCTGTAGTCGCGCTTCAGCGGCAATGGCGCTATTGCGTCGGCCGCCCGCGCCGACAGGCAAAGCGTCAGAAGCGATGCGAGCGCAATGGAGGATGCCGAAAGAGACTTCATGCTTTTCCCCAAAACGGGTTCTGTTCAATCATTTCTGTGAAAACGCAGCCGCTTCGGCGGAACAGTCGGCTTTGATAGCTTTACGTGCCGCCGCGCTGCCAGCAGAAGGCGGCGGTCCCAGAAGCTACAGCCTGTCAGGAAAATCTGGCTGGTCGCGATAGCTCGGGCTCAGCTGGAAATTCTGATCCGTCACGCCGGGAGCCTTGTCGTCGCCCTGCGCACCAGATCCGCATTGCGTCGCCATCGTCCTTCCCGACAACAACCGGCGGATCGGCTTGCGCGGGACGTCGCGGCGCATCCTCGATCCGCCTTGCCGTCAGGGCAGCGTGTCGAACGCTGCCCTTTTGACCAACTACTTACTGCTCGGGCTGAGCCTCTGGCATCTTCCACGTGCCGTTCAGGAACTCGGCCCGAGGGCGATAGAGCCGAAATGTGTAATTCCACCCTTTGGTAATCGGCAGGCAATTCGCGATCTTGCCGTCGCAGCCGCCGAACTGGATGTCGATCGCGCCATCAGCACTCTTCTGGGCGGTGATGCTATTGACCGAATAGGCGTCGTAATCGTTCTTCTGGAAGAAGCCCTTGTCGTTATAGACGCTAATCGACCAGAACGCATCGACGGGGACCTCCCCGACCTTGAGCTTGTAAACCGTCGTGCCGTCGTTTTTGGCCGGGGTGAAAGAGGGGTAGGATGCATCCTTGTCGGGGGTGCCGCCCCAGCCCGCTGCCGTGCCGATCAGGTGCATGACCGGATCGACCTCTCCCTTCGGGCCGAAGGCGTTGGTGAAGCTGCCTGATGCGGCAGACAGCGCCTCGAGCGCGTCACGGATCTTCTTTTGTTGAGCCAGGTCCCAATTCGGGGCCTCGAACGTACCCACCGACTTCTGCTCCACCTTCAGCGCATCCTGCAGAGCGTGAACCTGCGCGAGGTCCTTGGTGTCGTTGGGATCGACAAGGATACGGACCGCAACGAATACATAGCGGGTGCCGACATTATCCTTGGTGAGCGTCGTGGGGCCCGGCTTGTAGACTACCATCGGGGTGTAATGGTCTTCGCTGATTACCTGCATCGAGACGAAGCGCTCGCCGCCATCGGGAAGAGTGATGGTCACCGGGCCGGCGTCGAGGTCGAAGAGCGCCTGGGAATAGAGCGTGTCCCGGTTCATCCGGACCACAGGCTGGTTGTCGATCGGCGTCGGCGTCCTGGTATGAGCGAACTTGCCGAAGCCACCCGCCTCGGCCGTCTTGCCCATATAGAAATCGCTTTCGGCTCGCTTGAAGTTTTCGACGTTGACCGGAACCGACTGTGCGGACGCCGCGCTTGTCGCGAGAACCAAGAAACTCAGGCTGTAGACCAACTTCATTCGCATCGAACGGTACCTCATTGGAGTCTTTGATTTCCATTGTTCGCAGGAGGCAAGACCGAATGGTCCGCGCCCGTGCTTCGGCTGATCGTCAGCCTTGGGTCGGGAGAGCAGCAGCCCGCTACTGCGCAGACAGTGCAGCGGCCTCCCCGGCGCATTCGGATGCCGAGGGCACCTGCGCAGCCTTCACTTCCGCTTTTGCGGCCTCGAGATCGGCGAGGAAGTCCGCATTGCCATGAAGGTTCGCTACCGTAGCCGCGCCCATGGTCCGTCCTGCATCGACGTCGCTTTGCCAATGCGCGTTGCAGATCACACGGCTCTGGCCGAATTCCAGACCGCGTTTCAAGAGAAGATTGGCGCGCTCGGGGTTGATTTCGCTCAATACCAGCGCCCAAGCCCAACCTGCGGCAGTGTGGCCCGAAGGATAGGAACCGTCATTGCGCAGGAGCGGCTCCTGATCAGGATAGCAGGTGCCTTCGTTGTGAACCACGAAAGGACGGGTACGATTGAAAGCGTTTTTTACGCCATAGGTCGACAGGCCCGCGTCGGTTAGCACCTTCTGCATCAAGCGATAGAGATGAGGTGTTTCCTTTTCGTCGATGTCGACACCCATTGCGCAAGAGAAGGTTTTCGCCGGCTGCGGAAACTGCAGATCTGCGTCCGCGCGCGCCAAATCCCAGCGCGGTTTGCCGCGCAGCGATATGGTTGCGCTTCTCGCTTCTTCGTCACGCGCCAGCGTCGCGCTTCCCTCTGCCGGCGGCGGTCCGAGCAGTTCAAGGCTGTCGGGCAAATCCTTTTGCTCGAGATAACCCGGAGCCAATTGGAAATGCGGGTCTGTGACTTTGGGCTGGGCTTCGCCTGCCTGTGCCAGGGCCTGCCCGCAGAGCGCGAGTAGCGCAAGCAGGGAAACATGTGCGGCCCGCACCGCAGTCCCGGTCATCGACATTCGCATTCCTCTCGACATTTCCAAACGCATAAAGGCCCGGTCATCGGCAAGCGAATCCCGTTGCGAGCATTTCGTCCATGGGCAACTTGCCCGTCTTGCCATTTCACGCCAATCGCGACCGGCTATGCTCCGTCCCGCCGGTCGTGAATCCCTCGTGATTCGGCTTTGTGAAAAGCACTAATCCGGGTGCGGTGAGGTCCTATGGCTGATATCCCCTTGACGCGCGGCCAGTTCCTCCTGCCCTTCGTCAACATCCTCGATGATGTCGGCGCTCCGACGGAGACGCTGCTGGAGAGGTCCCGGCTGCCATCGTCCCTGGCCGAAAAGAGCGATCTCTACCTGCCGCTCCTGCCAGCACTGCGCTTCGTCGAGGCTGCCCAAAGAACCCAGGGCATCGAGGATTTTGGCTTTCTCGCCGCCCAACGCCTGCATTTCTCTCATATGAGGGAAAAGACACGGGCCCTGATTGCACATTCCCCAACGCTGCTCGTCGCGCTCCGGCATGCCTGCCATTGGGCGTCGAGGGAAGACACCATTCTGAGCATGTGGATCGAACAGGGCGCGGATCATGTTCGGGTCTGCAGCAGGCTCGCCGGCACAACCGGGCTCCTGCATCTGAAATACGCACAATGGATCCAGAATGTTTTCTCGATCTACATCGTCCGGCAATTCGCAGGGCAAGACTGGATGCCGACAGCGATTGCCTTTGAATCATCGTATGCGCCGAGCCCGGCAACGCGATCCTCCTGGCCGAACGTGCAGTTTCTGTCAGGTCAGCATTCCGCCTGGATCAGCCTGCCGATCGCGCTTCTCAGCCTCTCCAACCAGTCCACCGCCTTGTTTGCGCCGCCGCGAGACCAGGAAGACGACCCCTCCGGCTACGACATCGTCGAACTGCTCAAGCTGATGTTACCGGCTTATCTCGACGAGGGAACAACGGCACTAGCCGACGTCGCCGACATCGTAGGCGTTAGCACGCGGACGCTTCAACGCAAGCTCGCCCATGTCGGCCTTACCTATTCGGACATACTCGAAACGGCCAGATATGAGAATGCGAGCCGGCTTCTGCGCGACACCGATTGCAGGATCATCGATATCGCCTTTTCCTCCGGCTACTCGGACCCTGCGCATTTCAGTCGCGCCTTCCGCAGGATGACGGGCGTCACGCCGCGTCAGTTTCGTGAGCAATCGCGCCTTGGCTAAGCGTGGTTCATCTGAACCGCGGGCCAAGGCGAGCGGCAACGCGTTCGAAAGGGCGCGCCACCAGGCGCCGTCTCAAAGCATGCGAACGTCCGCTCTTGGGCCATGCGTCAACTTCCGCTCGTGGCGCGACCAGGACCATCGAGTTGTCACAAGCGATGGTCAGCCATCAACTGCTCCGCCGTTACCGTTCTATAGGGTCACAGCCTGGTTGTTCGAGACCGGGCGTCGAGAACAAGCCACAATCGCGGAAAGCAAGGTTCGACCCGTCGGACCATCGTACCCGAGTGATCCCCTTTGTTGATCGTGATCGGCTCGACCTGTCTTTCGGGCACTGCATAGTCGGCAATGTAGAAATCCCGTCAATCGCAAGATGTGGCGAATGACAGGCGTGCCGTTCTCAATCAGTTTTTCCATCCAGCTCACAGCTACGATGGAGAAGAGCGGTGAAGGGATATACGAGCTCTCCGGGCGGTTCGGTCTCGCCTGATAATGTCCCTCTCCTGGTAAGACAGGGAAGGGGGCAGGCACATGCACATCATGGCGAACTCATTCAGGGTGTCTTCGAAGATGAGAGAGGACGTCTTCATCGAGCGCTAGTCACTCTTCCCTTGAGAAGTATGGGCTCTCTCGCGATTTTCCGGATTGCGGATAGCAGCGGAGTCAGCGTGATCCCGCCGGAAAAGATGAAAGCGGCAAAAGCAGCGCTGCTCACGCTAACTCACCTCGATGGGCATCTGGGTGGCGTTCTCGAAATTGAAAGTGCGATTCCGGTGGGCCATGGATATGGGTCATCGACCGCCGATGTCGTTGCCTCGATACGGGCTGTTGCTGATGCATTCGAGGTGGAGCTTCGCCCTTCAGTCATCTCCCGCCTCGCGGTCAAGGCTGAGCGAGCGAGTGACGCCATAGCATTTGAAGACCAGGCCGTTTTGTTTGCTCAACGCGAAGGCGTGGTTATCGAACATTTTGGCGATGCGCTGCCACCGATCTGCGTCATAGGCTTCAAAGCAAATGACGGGCAGTCAGTCGATACGCTCGCATTGCGGCCGGCTCGCTACTGCGGTGAAGAAATCCAGACCTTTGCATTGTTGAGAGGGTTGGCGGCGCGCTCAATAAGATATCAAGACCCGTATTTGCTGGGACAAGCAGCCACACTCAGCGCAAAAATTAGCCAACGCCATCTCGCCAAGGCGCAATTTGCGACCGCCCTTGGCATCGCAAACGAGTTTCGGGCCTGCGGAGTTCAGGTCGCCCATAGCGGATCTCTCATTGGCATCCTCTTGGATGCCTCGGCGCCCGGTCTCGCCGACGTTGCGCGCAAAATTGCAGAGGCAGCCGCCGCAGCCGGGTTCAAAGACGTCGCTATACAGCCGAACTATCCGAGGGCAGGCGCAGATGCGGATTGAAGCAGACTACTTCAAGGCGCTCGAGACGCCCCGAATGGCCAGGTTGGCGGACAACCTTGTTGTGGCAGCCTTTCCGCTGATGAAGCTGATGCCCGCTCGTTTCATCCTCGATCGAGCTGAAGCGTCAGGTGAGCTCAAGAGGGGAGCTCATATCGTCGAAACGACATCAGGCACATTTGGCATGGCGGTGGCTCTCCTCGCCGCAGCCCGTGACTATCGCCTAACCCTTGTGACCGCATCAAGCCTGATGGATCCAAAGTACCAGGCACGACTTCAGCGACTGGGAGCCGAGGTCGTTGCGCTCGATGATATCAGTGGCGACGGCAACCAGACCGGTAGGCTCGAAAGTCTGAACACCATTTTGCGCCTGGAGCCGGATGCCTTTTGGACACGCCAATATGACAGCGACGGAAACTGGCTTGCATACGCCCGTTTGGCCGATCTTTTTGTGCGCGCAATGGGGCAGATAGACTGCCTTGTCGGATGTGTCGGGACAGGCGGGTCTCTGTGCGGTACCGGCACTTTCTTGCGATCGGTGTTTCCTGATCTGAAGATTATCGCGGTCGACACGCATCGCAGCATTTTGTTTGGACAGCCGCTCGGGAAACGAGTGCTGCGAGGCCTGGGAAATAGCGTCTTACCCAAGAATGTTCGCCACGAGCTGATAGATGAAATTCACTGGGTTGGGGCATATCCGGCATTCCATGCTGCCCACCACTTGTTCCGACAGCATGGCATATTCATGGGCCCAACCAGTGGTGCCTCCGCACTGGTTGGGCAGTGGGTGAGCAAAACCAACCCCGACGCACGGGTCGCTGTGATCATGCCGGACGAAGGGCATCGGCATTCCGATACAGTTTACAGCGATATTTGGCTTGCCACACTGCCTGGTTGGAGAACTCCGGCATACGACGCTCCAACGAGAATCTCCAAAATTGAGCCCAGATCAGAGGCTGCTTGGACACGTTTTGACTGGCGACGGCGCAGCCTTGATGAAGTGATGCGCCTCCAGCAAAATATGCGCTGACGATGCGTTTCGCGTGTCACACCTGACCGTCCTGCGTAGGGGAATGTCGCGTCACTGACCGGCTTTTCAAGAACCAGTTCCAGGCATCAGCGGTCGTGGCGAACGTCTCATGGCGCGTTTGCGGATCGGTAGACCGATCGAGATCCTTGAGACCCCCAGCAGTAGCAACTGCAACGACCCTATCCCCGGCGGCTATTACCTTACGATCGGCCAGTGTCCTTATCGCCATGAGAGGGGTAACCGATGCCAGTTCTGCGAAAATTCCTTCGCCCCTAGCCAGGCGGGACTGCATCTCCATTAGTCCATCGTTGGATACCGGCACAGCATGTCCTGACGATTCTCGGAGTGCTCTAAGCGCCTGGAAGGTACTTCGCGAAGTACCAATCGACACGGCGAGAGCGTCGAAGCAAACTCTTTGTTCCGGAATGTGGTCCGACCCTTCTGCGAGTGCGGTCGACAGAGAGCCATGAACCTCTGCCGCCACCATTTTTGGTAACCGGTCTATGAGGCCAGCGTAAAACAGCTCCTTGAAACCAGCCCATACGCCTGACAAAGCGTCGCCATAGCAGACCGGCATGACGCACCAGTCCGGAACATCACCCGATCCTTGTTCGATGATTTCGTAAGCGATCGTCTTGTAGCCCTCGATAGCAAGTGGATGACTACCAACGACAGGCGCGCTGAAAGGAGACGTGACAAACCATCCAAACCGCTCTTGGGCCTCAGCAAGGAATTTCCACCTGTCCTGCTTGTTGGTCAGCGAAAGGACAGTGGCGCCGTGCCTCCTGATCTGGGACAGCATTGGGCTGGCCGTGCCTGCAAATGTTGCTACAACACAACCTATACCCGCTCGTGCTGCGTAGGCGGCAAGCGACGCACCGGCATTGCCTGATGACGCTGTGGCAACCAGCTTTGCGCCCTGCGCGCGCGCAATTGAGACCGCTACCGTCGAGAACCTGTCCTTGTACGACCATGTCGGATTGCGGCTCTCATCCTTGATGAACAGGTTAGCCACCCCCATCGATGAACCGATCCGCGGACAAGAGATCAGGGGCGTCTGCCCTTCACCCAGGGTGACGATGTCCTCGGGCGCGCACGGCAGCCATTGGCCATACTTCCACAATGACGAACGACCGTACTGGTCACCTGCAACAGCACTGCTAATCGCTGACTGTCCATAGATGGGCGCCAGATTGGCAGGGGCGACCGGCGCGCAGAACGGACAGCCCTTGGAGTCGATCGTCAGTGCTGCGGGAAAATGCGCGTCGCACCTGATGCAGGAATAGCCCTCTATGCCCCTCACGCCTGGAACCCTACGAAAGGCTTGGCGGTGCCTGCGGTTGCAATAGCTAGATCTTGCGAAAAAAGCCGGATGTCCTTGCTGTAGGGCTGTTTGGCATTGTCTTCAGACAAGGCGTATCTGACCTTCCGAGGTTGAGTGGCCTGCTTCATCATTCCTCTCAAGGCTGTGAGTTTATCCAAGTTCGATTTGAAACAGGCATGCCGGTTGAAGTCAATCAAAATGACTCCTAAAGTGTGCCATTCTATAATGATCACGGAGGTGCTGCGCTATCATGGATTTACGTTGTCGTCTGGGCGTGAATGTGCGTCGGCTACGCAAAGAACGCGACCTGTCGCAAGAACGTCTGTCGCTCCTCTCGGGCCTCTCACGCGCCTATGTGAGCAGCGTTGAGACCGGCCGCCGAAATGCAACACTGGATACGCTGGAAATCCTCGCACGGACTCTTGGAGTCGAAGGCTGGGAGCTGATCGCGACAGTTGCCGGGGTGGACGCGGATGCTGGGCCCTATCACGACAGCGATGCGAGAGACTGATGCCTGCTCGTTCAAAGAACAGATAAAATGTGGCTATTGATCGCGTTGCTTATTTGGCGATTTGGTAAGTTTGATTTATCGATTAAGTAATACTTCGGTTAAGTTTTATTTTATACATCACGTATAATGATTTAATTCTCTACGCTATTCAGCGCGAGGAGTCCTGCGATACCGATCGAAGAAGAAGTACCAATCCTCGGGAGTGCCGCTGCGGAGATCTTGGAGATCAAGACGACGGCAGGGGTCTTGAAAATGCTCCAAACGAAAAAATCGGCGCAAACAAGGTCTCCCAAGCCGTATCGAAAGCAATGGTCTTTGGAGAAATACAGGCAGTCAATGACCATATTTGGCGATAGCGACGAAGACCCCGACCAAATACAAACGGACAGGAGGTCGCCATGGGTCGTATCCTCGTTGTCGATTGGTCAAATAGACAGCTCTATCAACAACAGCTAGAGCGACATTTTCGGCTGCGTCATGAAATCTACGTGGTCGAACGACGGTGGCAGGCACTTGGGCGCCCCATCGACATCGAAATGGACGCGTTCGATACGGAGCATGCAGTCTATCTCCTTGCCGTCGATAGCTCTGGCGACGTCATAGGCGGGTCCAGGATGGTGCCTACGACCCAGCCACATCTGCTTGGCAACGTCTTTCCACAACTTGCCAATGGCACGCCCCCTCGCGCTCCTGACATCTATGAGTGGACCCGCTTCTTCATCGCATTTCCCTACCGGAGAACAGGCACGTCCGCGCGCCTAGCCGGAGAAGTGCTTTGCGGCTTGCTTGAGGCGAGCCTGAGGTTCGGAATTCGAAAGATCAGCGTCGTGTGCGAAGCGTTCTGGCCAGACCGACTGAGAGCACTCGGCTGGACGGTGGAGGTTCTTGGCGAAAGGTTGCAGCTCGAAGACTGCGAGACAGTCGGTGCCCTCATTGAGGTCTCTCAAGAAGCTTTGGGAAGTACCAGACGCTTTTATGGCATTGAAGGACCGGTGCTCTTTCCACCAGGCGCACCGCCGCCAGGTCGTGGCCTGAAAGCGTAAGACCATAGGCAAAGGCGCCGCAGATGGAGTTACATCTCCGAGAGGTTCCACTATCAGACGAGCAATTCGTTACAGCGATATACCTCGACGAAGACCAACAGGAATTTTCTGGTGGGGACATTTGGGAGCTGTTCGACCGCCTGCGCAGCATCCCACATCCGGAGGCCGTTCATCCCTTCATTGTGGCCCACGACGACAGTGCAATCGGCTTTTGCGTTCTCCGAGAAGAGCCTGCACTCCCCGCATGGGCGTTGCCCGATGTGATGACGCTGCACAATTTCCGCATCGGCAGACAGTTTCAACGCCGGGGCTATGGAACCGCCGCCGTCCGAACGGCAGCACGATGGGTGGCTGAGAACCGCCCAGCGGTTTCGCTACTGATGTTGTCCGTGAATGTTGAAAACGAACCGGCGACGAGCCTTTACCAGAGCTGCGGCTTTCGTCCGACTGGCGCCACCTTCGATGGACGCATCGGTTGCGAAAGGATCATGCTGGGAACGATTGCCGCCATTCTCACCAAATGCTGTACTCGATGAGAAACACAGGGCAGTACGGCATGGCTATTTGCCCTAGCCATACGTCTTGATGGCATGCGAGGGACTTGGCGGCAGCGAGGTCAGGAGGAAGGCCTTCTTGACGCCCTGCGCGATGGCGAAATCGGCGATCGCGGCCTGCACATTGTCGGATGCGTAACAGAAGGCCGGCAAACATTCTGACTGGACTGTTGGGCTTCGTATGATCTTCCCAGTGCCATTCGTAGAACCCGCCATGTCGGACGCAGTGGTCATCGACGGCGCCGAGCACGTCATGAAGGACTTTTGACTATCCTAGCGGCGGGCATGGCAGCCGCCTATGTCGCTTTCATCGCGGGTTAATTCTGGCAGGCATCGAAATGCCGGTCTGGAACCTGAGAACGCCCGCCGCCCAGGTGCGCATCTCCGGTGATGCATCGCCCGATTTCAGGATTGAAATGGCCAGTGAAGCCATGTCTTCGGGTGGTTTTTGGTTGGCGGCCACGTAGGTGAAATATCCTACTACGATCGCACATCCTATCGATACGACCGGCGAAGCGAACGGCATTGTCGCTCGGACAATTGATCGGCTGCGTTGAAGCAGGCTGGGCTTCGGAAGCTCTTCCTGGTCAATAGGATCAGACATTCTACTCTCCTGCGCAGAACACCAATGCAGGAACAATGGCATACATTAGTTAAGATGCGGATAAACCCTTACGACGAGTAGAGGTCGGGTAGTCGATGCTCAAGCGGCGCCGGTCCAACCGGCTGGCACGGTCGTGGCGTACAAGGCTTGGTGTGCGGCGTAAAGCGAGCGTGCAAGCAAACAAACGATCAGCACGGCAGCAATGAACAAATCGGACCACATGGCCAACCTTCTCATTCCATTAGGGCGACGCTACTACGCGGGCCGGTGGGAGAACCGAAAGAGGAGGAGCGACTGGCAACCTGATGTTATGCTGTATTGCAATTTGCACTACCATCAGCTGCCTCCTGAACAAGGAGAGTGACATAGCCATTTACGTCAAACGCAAGGAACATCCGATCTCGATGCGCCTCCCCAAGGTCGACATTGCCATGATCGATCGCGCTGCTGGTCTGCGCGGCCGGTCGCGCACGGATTTCGTGCGCGATGCGGCTGTGCGCGCCGCCGAAGACGTACTGATGGAGAACCGGCTGATCCGCATGAGTCCGGAAGGCTTCGTCGAGTTCATGGCCGCTTTGTCCGCGCCAGCGACCTCGGTGCCGGAGATGGTCGAACTGGCGAAGCGTTCCGCCCCTTGGGAACCAGACTACGTCGCGAAAAGCTGACCCTTCGCTCTCACCGTTCCTGAGCCGCTGACCGTTGATAGCAATCGAAACTGAGGTCTTAAGTGGTGTGGGGTTCGAGACGCCGGCCCAGGTCTTCTTCGGCGGCACGCCCGCGGCTGTCATCAGCCAAACGTCGACCATCGATGCTGGCCGCGACGACAGTCGAGGTGACAGTGACTAATCAGTGGGAAGACTCATCGGAATCCTGCCCTGTACCGCAGTTCCTTTGTCTTCCAATCGTGTGATTGGTCGACACGCAGCTAATGGCATTCGCCAGTGAGAACTGATGGTGAAAACAAAATAAAATCAGATATTTATTGTAATATGTGTGTGTAAAAACTGAACACGAAAGTTCTCCTTCTCTTCCATCTTCGTTCCTGCCGCGGGATGGCCATTTTGCTTCACGAGGCGCTTTTTTCTCGCGGCGCTCACTAGTCCCGCGAGTCTGCCCGCCAGCATTGATCGGGCTCGACGGGCTGAGCTCGGTGAGTATCAGGCAATGATCAACTGGTCGGACGGGCCGCGGGCKATGGGTTTCGCCGAAACAGGTGGCGACATCACATCATTTCCTCGATCAGATCGAAGGCCTTGCTGTCGGGTTGAGCGCGCTCCTCGGATGACGTGCCCCGGAGCCGGCCTTCGGTGGATAGGGTTTCGAGATGCAGCGGCGGCAAGGAAATCAAATTATCACAAGGGTTTGGTTGCCGGAATTAATGAACGCGAGTGACGCCGTCTGGCTCKCCAGCAGGGCACGCGCCGCTCATGGCTCCGATGCTCCGCACTCTCGAAGCCGTGCCCCTCATAGATCGCCCTTTCCTGACTATCTGGTGATGAGCTGGAGAGAACCCCAAGTCGCTCCTGCGTGGCAGTGGATGGTCTCTATCCCCCAATCGCCGTGATGAGAAAAAGTTAGCCGCCGATGCTGCCCTGATACACCAAAAATCCTATTGCATAGACAAAAGAAGCGCGTTACAAATTTAATGTCTAGACAAAAGAGCGCCTCCTCCTGGCTCGCTATCGCGAGCCGAGCGACGGCACCGAAACAAATGTCACAAGGGGAACTAGGATGACCGCATCAAGACGCACTTTTCTCAAGGGCCTGGCGGTTGCGCYGGCCATATTCGGCGGTCTCTCGTCGAGCATTGCTGCCTACGCCCAGGAGGCCAAGGCGCATGGCGATCTGATCGTTGCTATCGCCAAGCCGGCCGGAAATCTCGACCCGCATAAATATATCGGCCTGTGGGCTGTGCAGGATCTCATGTTCGAGCCGCTCATGCGTTACGGCAAGAATGGTCAGATCGTACCGGCCCTCGCCACGGAGTGGGCCGTCGAGGACAACGGCAAGCTGCTCCGAGTCAAGCTTCGGCAGAACGTGACCTTCCAGGACGGCACGCCCTGGGACGCAGATGCCATGATGTGGAACCTGGATCGCTGGATCGGCAAGCCTGCCAACAATTGGATGAATTCATCGCGGCTGTACTCGGGCCACAAGATCGTGGATTCACACACTGTCGAGCTGCAATTCAAGGAGCAGGTACTCGGGTTGCTCTACGAATTCTCCTATGTCCGGCCATCGCGCTTCCTAAGCCCGAAATCGGTCGACAAGGATGGCAGTTATCAGGCGCCGGTCGGTACCGGACCATGGATCCAGGAAACTGCGTCGAACAGCGAAAGCTCCTTCAAGCGGTTTGATGGCTATTGGGGCGATCTGCCGTCATTCGAGCATGTCGAGCTGAAGGTCCTGCCGGATTCACGCAGCCGCATGGCGGCGCTTAGGGCAGGCGAGATAGATCTGGCCGGCGGCGACTACCTGGCTCCCATTAAGGCGACGGAAGCCAAGGCGCTGGAAAGCGCTGGCATCCCGGTCACGGTTGAGACCGGAACGACAACGATCGTACTCGCTTACAATCCCGACCGGAACGAAGCGCTGAAAGATGTGCGTGTACGCAAGGCGATCAACATCGGCTTCGACAGGGCGGCAATCGGGCAGGTGCTTTACCAGAGCCTGGCTGAGCCGGCGGGCAGCCTGTTTCCCGCCAATGTTCCGCATGCCGGCAAGCGCTTCGATGTTGCCATGCGCGATGTAGAGGCGGCCAAGGCTCTGCTCGAGGCGACAGGCTGGAGCGGTACGGGGATCCGCGAAAAGGACGGCAAAAAGCTGTCGCTTGAGCTGGTAGTTTCCGAAGAACAGATGGCAGGCTCACGCTCGCTCGGCGAGATCCTGCAGTCGCAACTCGGTGAGATCGGCATCGAACTGACGATACGCTCGGTAGATCATGCCTCGCGCCACAGTGACATCCCGGCACGAAAATACGACATGGCTCTGTTCTACACGTTGGGCGCGCCCTACGAGCCGTTCGGAACGCTGGTCGGCTTGTTCTTGTCGACGTTCAACAATGGCGTCGACGGCAAGCTGTTTCTCGATCCGGCAAACCTCGACCCGCTAGTCCTGGCCGCTGCATCAGCCTCGGAAGGCGACGTGGAGGGCGCAACGCAGGCCATCTATGACTGGCTCTACAACGAGGTCGCGATTTCTCCGCTGTTCTACGCGCCGATCATCTGGGCGCACGCTCCGCGGGTCCAGGGCTTCACGCCGCCGTCGACGGAATACGACCTTCCTTACAAGAACATCACCTTGGGCGCGTAAGGGCGGATCCGATGCTTACACTAGTCTCGCGGCGGTTACGCAACTCGCTCGTCCTGCTCGTGCTGGCGACGCTGCTCTGCTTCACCCTGGTGGTCTCGGCGCCCGGCAACATCGCGGTCCTGATCGCGGAGCTGCGTACCCCCAAGGCCACCTTTGCTGACATCCACAAGATCGAGCTGGAACTGGGGCTGAACCAACCGATCGTAACCCGCTACTCGCATTGGCTCACCGGCGCCCTGCAGGGAAATCTCGGAATTTCCTACAAGACTGGTGAGGATATCGGGCCGGCTTTGTCCAGCCGCCTGCCGATCACCGCGACGCTCGTTGCCGGTGGTGCGATCTTCGCTATGCTGCTCAGCTTCGCGCTCGGCTTTGCCGGCGCGCTCTGGCCGGGTCGTTTTGCCGATGTCGCGACCCGCACCATCGCCTTGCTTGGCGCCTCGATGCCATCGTTCTTTGTTGGCGCGCTCTTGATCTATGGGTTGGCGGTGCAGCTTCGGCTGCTGCCCACCTTCGGATCGGACGGACTTTCGAGCTGGATCCTACCCTGGATGACGATCGGACTGTTGCCTGCCGCCGTGCTCAGCCGGGTTGTGCGTGTCGGCTTGGAAGAGGCGATGTCGCGGCCCTTTGCACTGACGGCCGTTGCCAAAGGCCTGACACGGCGGACGATCCTTGTCCGCCACGCTCTACCCAACATAGCACCAACCTACATCAACGCGCTGGGCGCCCAGACCGGTGCGATGGTGGTTGGCGCGGTTGTAGTGGAGCCTCTGTTCGCCCTGAAGGGCGTGGCAGACCTGTTCCTGTCGGGAGTTCTGTTCCGCGACTTCATGGTCGTTCAGGCGTGTCTGCTGGTCTTCATATCGTTCTTCATTCTCCTCAACCTCCTCGTCGACATCGGGATGATGTTCACCGATCCCAAACTTCGGCGTCAGGGAAGCTGACCATGAAATTTCTTCGCGAATTCCTGTCTTACACTTCAAGCCTACCCAGGCTGGCGATCTGGGCTGTCGGCACCTTTCTCTTCCTCGGCATCTTCGCGCCATGGCTGACGCCACATGATCCGAATGCGCAAAACCTGCTTCAGGCGCATATGGGCCCGTCCTTCGCCCATTGGCTTGGTACCGACCATGTCGGCCGGGACACGCTGAGCCGGCTGATCCTGTCGGCGCGAACCTCGGTTGTCGGCATGACGCTTGTCCTAGTGCTGGCACTTTCGGTTGGCGTCACCATCGGCACTGTCGCGGGCTATCGTCGAGGCTGGGTCGAAGAAGGCCTTATGCGGATCGTCGATGTCGGGTTGGCGATGCCCAGCCTTATCGTGGCGCTGGCCGTCATCGGGATTTTCGGAACCGGCTACTGGAACATGATCCTTGCTTTGGCACTTGCCTGGTGGCCGGGCAGCGCGCGCATCAGTAGGGCGGTTGCGGTCAACGTCATGAACAGGCCGCACATCGAGTCCTTGCGAGTGCTCGGGGCAAGTCCCGCCCGGATCTATTTCCATCACCTGCTGCCCGCCACTTTGGGTGCCGTGCTGGTCTACGCGACGGCAGATGCGGGCGCGGTGGCCCTGGCGATCGCAACTCTGAGCTTCCTTGGGCTGGGTATCCAGCCGCCAACGCCGGAATGGGGCCAGATGCTGGTCGATGCATTGCCATATCTAGAGTCTTCGCCGCGCCAGGTCATCCTCCCAGGACTGGCGCTCACCTTGGCCGTGATCGGCTTCAATCTGCTTGGCGAATCCATTGCGCTGAACCGGGTGCCTACCTCGCTTTCCCGCAAGACCCTTCGCCAGAGGCGGATAACGGCAGCTGCATGGAAGAAGGCATAACAGGATGGCTTCGAAAGATATTCTGAGGGTTTCAGATCTGTCTGTGGATCTATTCACCCAGCGCTCGGTCATCCGGCCGGTCGACGGCGTCAGCTATTCGGTCGCTGCTGGCGAAACGCTCGCCATCGTCGGTGAGAGTGGCAGCGGCAAGACGGTGCTGAACTTTGCCCCTCTCGGCCTGATGCCGACGGGCGTCAATGTCGATCTGAGCGGCTCGATCCTGTTCAATGACATCGAACTGGTCGGCATCGCCGAACCTGAGTTGCGAAGGCTTCGCGGCGGTTCGATCGGTACGATCTTCCAGGATCCGATGAGCGCGCTGAACCCGGCACGCACCATCGGCAGGCAAATCGCCGAAGTGACTGAACTTCATATGGGCCTGAGCTCCAGCCAGGCTGAAAGCAGGGCGCTTGACCTTCTCAAGCTGGTTAGGATGTCTGACCCCGATGCGCGGTTGAAACAGTACCCGCACGAGCTCTCAGGCGGGCTTCGCCAGCGCGTTATGATCGCGATTGCTGTTGCCGCTGAGCCGAAGCTGTTAATCGCCGACGAGCCGACGACCGCTCTCGACGTCACTGTGCAAGCGCAGATTATCGCCTTGCTGAAGGACCTGCAGAAGCGGCTGAACATGGCCATCGTGCTCATCACCCACGACATGGGTGTGGTGGCCGGCATCGCCTCGCGTGTTGCCGTCATGTATGCCGGCCGGGTTGCCGAATACGGGCCGGTCGGGGATGTCCTGGTCGAACCGCGCCACCCCTACACAATGGGTCTGATCGACGCCATTCCGCGCGCCGACGATGCGCCCGGCTCGTTGTTTCGTGGATTGCCCGGCGCACCGCCGATCCTGGGAGCACCTATCCCCGGATGCGCCTTCGCGCCCCGCTGCCACGCGGCAATCGAAAGCTGTCACGTCAGACGCCCGGCGCTGGTGTCGACGGTTCAGCCGCTGGTTTCAGCAGCTTGCCCGATCATGAACAAGCAAAGTCACGAGGGCGTGTATGTCCAGCACTAAGTCAGTCCTGCGCGTCGAAAACCTGGTGACGCGGTTCAAGAGTGTCGAACGCGGCAAATGGGTCAAGGCGGTCGATGGCGTCAGCATCGAACTCCGTCCCGGAGAAATTGTCGGTCTGGTCGGCGAATCCGGTTGCGGAAAGTCGACACTTGGCCGCTCGATCGTCGGGCTAGAACGTCCGCAAGGCGGTCGTATCCTGCTAGACGATGTCGACCTGAGCGGCCTCAGCGGACGCAAGCTGCGCGAAACCCGGCGAGCGGTCCAATACGTCTTCCAGGACCCTTATGCCTCGCTCAACGATCGGCAAACGATTGGCGAGGCGATAACCGAAGCGCTGGTGATCATCGGCATTCACGACCGTGCCCGGCAGCGCCGGCGGGTTCACGAATTGCTCGACCAAGTTGGACTGCCCGACACGGTGGCGGAACGCTATCCGCGCGAACTGTCCGGCGGTCAGCGCCAGCGCGTAGCGATCGCCCGCTCGCTTGCCGTGGAGCCTCGCGTGCTGATCTGCGACGAACCGGTCAGCGCGCTCGACCTGTCGATCCGCTCTCAGGTCATGAACCTGTTCCTGAGCCTGCAGAAGGATCTGGGTGTCGCCTGCCTTTTCATCGCGCATGACCTGGCGCTCGTCCGCCAGGCCGCGTCGCGGGTCTATGTGATGTATCTCGGAAAGATCGTCGAGCAGGGGACTTCTCGCGATGTCTATGAAAGGCCGACCCATCCCTATACACGCGCGCTGCTCGCCTCGATCCCGAGTGCCGATCCGCGCATCGAGGCCACGCGGGAGGTTCCGGCACTGCTGGGCGACATTCCGAGCCCCACCAATCCGCCGTCAGGCTGCCGGTTTCGAACGCGGTGCCCGAGTGCGATGGAGGCGTGCGCTGCAGCCGAGCCGCCTACGGTCTGGGTTGATCCCGGCCATGGTGCGGCATGCATCATCGCCGATCAGATCAGGACCACCGAGGTCGTGCCGCGACCTGAGCCGCGACGCCTGCAGCAGCAATTATCCGCTTAAGCGCCGGCAACGGCACAGACACAGAATCAGACTGAACGACGGAGACATCTAAGATGTTTTTGAACAGTGACACTGCTCATGCGAGCTCTCTGAAGAATGCGCCCGACAACGAAGAGTTCTGGGGCGCGGTGCGCAAGACCATGGAGCCGATGTACACCCACACCCAGTTGGTCAACACGCGGCGAGGGTCGTCGCCACTTGAAGTGCGCGACCGGGTCAGGTCGCTCGTCGATCTGTCGCTTTCGTACGAGCTGGATGAATACGAGCCGTTTCGGGACCTCAAGGAAAGCGGTTCTTCGCTGAACATCAGGCAGATGCTGGCCGACTATTTTGGCGGTGGCGCCGATGAGATTGCCCTGACGCGCAACGCCATGGAAGGTATTGCTACGGTCTTGAACGGCGTGACTCTGAAGCCAGGCGACGAAGTCATTGCGACGAAATACTGCTACGATTCAAACCTTGCGATCTTGCKGCAACGCGTTGAAYGCGATGGCATAGTGCTCAAGCTCGTCGATCTTCCCTTCGGTCGCGGCAATGATAACGAGTTCGTCAAAGCCTTTTCGGACGCCATCACTGAGCGGACGCGACTGATTACATTTCCCCATGTCGTTGTCCGAACCGGTCAGGTGCTGCCAGTGAAGCCGTTGGCGGAACTGGCAGGCGCCAAGGGCATCTTCAGCTTCGTCGATGGAGCCCATTCGGCTGGGCATATCTGCTTTCGTCTCGATGAGCTTGGCTGCGATGCCTTTGCGACCTGCCTTCACAAATGGATGTACGGCCCGCGCGGCACGGGCTTTCTGTACGTCAGGCGGGACAAGATAGCCGACGTCTGGCCAATGTGGGCAAGCTGGTCGAACAAACCGGCAGACTCCATCGAGAAATTCGAGGAGGTTGGGTCGGTGTTCAAGGCGCTACCGGCATCAATTCCTGATGCATTGGCGTTCAACCTTCAGATCGGCCAGGAAGAGAAGGCGGCGCGGTTGCGCTATCTGCGCAACCGCTGGATGATCCCGCTGAGCAAGCACGAGAGGGTCACAATGCTGACCGACATCGACGCCGAGCCAGGTACTGGCTTTGGCGCATTCGTGCTCGACGGCATCGATCATGGACAGTTTGCCAAGGCGCTGCTCGACGAATTCAAGATCAACGTCCTGTCGTTTGCAATGGATGAAGACCCTTCGCTGAAAGGCATCCATGTGTCGCCGGGCCTATCGAACAGCCTCGAAGAGATCGATCGCTTCGTCGAAGCGGCCCATATCGTTCTTGGCCGGCTGGGCTCGAACCTCACGCGGGTATGACAAACAATTCGCGGTTGAGTGTGGTGAGCGCCTCCGCTCCGGTGGCGGTCACCACGAAGGTGTCTTCGCTCATCATACCGCCCCAGCCGGGGCGGTAGTAAGGCGCCTCGATGTTGACCACCATGCCTGCCCGCAGCGCGACGGGATTTGAGGCCGCGATTGTCGGATACTCGTGGCTCTCGATGCCTAGGCCATGCCCGACATGGTGACGCTTGTATTGTGGCAGCCCGGCCTGGCGGACGGCTGCCACGGCCTCATGAAAAAGCGCATCGGTGGTCACTCCGGGGGCAACCATGTCGGAAGCCTTGCGGTGGCCCATCGAGGCTGCCGCAAAGGCCGAGAGCACATCCTTGCCCGGCTCGCCGATGAAGGCGGTTCGCGCGGTGTCTGACCAGTAGCCGCCGAAGGTGGCGCCGACATCAATGCGGACGATGTCGTTGGCGGCGATCCGCCGCCGGGTGGGATAGGCATCGGCAAGCGCGCTACGTTCCCCCGAGGTGACGACCACGAAACCCGGCAAGCCGCCTTGCGAGATCATCTCGGAAGATATCCTGGCGGCAATCTCGTATTCCATCATGCCCGGCTTGGCATCGCGCAGTGCGTTGCCAAGAGCGACTTCGGTTATCGCGGAAGCGCTGCGCAGAAGGCTTATCTCGAGTGGGTTCTTGATCGCACGGGCGTCGCGGAAAAAGGCTGCGGTCGCGCGCGTGTCGATCAGTTGCAGCCCTTGTGCCGAAACGAGCTTGGGGGAGTTCCCATGCCCGCTGTCTATGGCGAGCTTGTGCCTGCCGCCGGCTAGTTGGGTGATGGCAGCGGACAGTGCTTCATCGAACGTAGCGAACTCGACGACATCAGTGCCTTTGCGTTCGCGCAGTTCCCCGTCGTCGAAGAAGAAGTTGCCATAGCAAAAGTATCGCAAATCCTCGCCGACAGCCTCGGCGGCGGACCAGAGGTCGGCTTTGGGGCCGACGAGAATCCAGTCGTCTGCAACGAAGACCACTGCCATCTTGAGCAGCCAGCTGGTATCGAAGCCCATGCTTCTATAGCCACTGCAGTAAAAGACATGGTGTGGTTGGGTCGTCACCAATACGATGCTGCTGTCGCCAACCTGATTGAAGATTGCCTCGCGGTTTCTGCGAGCCAGCTCTTTGAAGTCCACCGACGCGCCGTCCATTTGGTCTGCTGTGCTCACGGTTGAAGAGGGTTGAACTCGCCCACAAACTCGTTGCGGTCGGCAGGGTAGATCAATTTTACCCAGGTGACCGGCATGGCGTCAGCCCATGTTTGCCGAAGTGACACCAGCAGCGGCGCGTTTGCCGCGACACCCAATTGCGCAGCCTGTCCTGCAGTTGCGATCTCGGCGCGGATGGTGTGACGGAGCCGCGTGCAGGGAAGCCTGGCGAGTAGCCAGATGTTTGGCGTCTCGGCCTCGAAATCCGCATGCACTGCGTCCGGGGCCGCCTGCAAATTGATGAGTCGTTCCTCCAGCACTTCCGGCTTGCCGAAGCCGCTATGCACGGCATGAAGGCGCAGCAATGGCGTGCCTGCCTCCACCTCAGGCCAGAAGGGCGTGTCTGCGCCGGCAGTGATAAGGGACGAGCCGACGACCCGGTAGGCATAGGTCCTGCCCTTGGCTTCGATGTCTTGCCGGATGTCGAGATAGCCGATCACCGCATGTGATTCAGTGGTTTGCGCAACGCGCGTTCCCTGCTTGCGCCTGCGTTCCAAAAGCCCTGCTTCGGTGAGCTTGGACAGCGCCTTGCTGACGGTTGCCCTGGTCGTCGAGAACTTTTCAAGCAGCGTATGCTCGGAAGGAATGCGGTGGCCGGCGGGCCACCGGCCGCTCATGATTTCGGCCCGCACGGCCCGTTCGATCTGCCTGTAAATCGGACCGTTGCCGTCCAACTCGATTGTATCGGCCAATTCGGTGTTTGTTTCTTGGTCCGTCAACGTCCTGGAGGCCCCTAGAATGCGCTTTCAAACCACGTGGGTCGTATTGTCTACACATAAGATAGCAAACCAGATTCTGCAATAACTTGCGAGCGTATTGAACCTTGGCAGAGCTTCTGCCTTGTTGCGACGCCGCCGCGGTTGGCGGTATGTGCCGCAATGTCGGCTGAATCCCCTCCAAGGCGTTGCTTCACGTCGCGGCGATCAAAGAAGTGGCTGAGCGCCTCGTTGACCGATGCACTAGTCGTCACGACGAGAGGCGAGGGCGCCGGTGTGAGGCGCTACGACCTGATCCTGCAATCGGCCGGCAGGCGGTCTTCCGCGGAGGCGCTGCCACTGGCTATGGTCGGCGTCACACTCGACAGCAAAGGCTTCATCGAAGCGATGCGCAGATGCGCACTGGTGCTGCAAGCATCTTTGCCGTCGGCGACGTCACCGGTCCGGCCGCGTGCATGACCGGCTATGGTCCTATTTGATGTTGTTGCGCGGGAAGGCCTAGTTCGGTTGAGGCTGGAGCGCTGCCACCGGGGCAGCGGTAGCGCTGGTTTGTAGTAAAACTCCAAAGATATTGACTGTCTGTAGTTTAAATGCATATCGTATCGGACTCCCGTTGGTTGGGGGTTGGTGAGGGGGAAACATGACCAAAGTTCGTACAATCTTTCTGTCGCTAGGCGTCGCTCTGGCGCTATCGACGACAGCTTCCTATTCGCAGGATTTGACCGCTTATTGCCCAATGTCTGAAGACGATTGTGCATCGGTGCTCAAGGCATTTGAGGCCGACTCCGGAATCTCAGCGAACTTTGTCCGCATGGGCGCCGGTGAAGTGCTGGCGCGCGTAAGGGCTGAAGCTGCGAACCCGCAAGCTGGTCTGTGGCTCGCGGGGACTGCTGACCTCTTCATCCAAGCCGCCAGCGAAGGCTTGCTCGAGGCTCACACTGCAGCCAATATCGACAAGGTCGATGCCAAGTTCCGCAGTGAAGATAATAGTTGGACGCCAATGGCAATCTCGCCGATCGCGTTCTTTTACAATCCCAAATATCTGGCCGAACTCGGTGGCGAACCGCCCACCAGTTGGGAAGACTTCGCCAATCCGGTCTTCAAGGGGGCAGTCGTTCTGACCCATCCGGCTTCCTCCGGCACGGCCTCGGTGGTTCTGGCCACCATGGTACAGATCTACGGGGAGGACAAAGCCTTTGAAATCCTCAAGGCGACCGATCCAAACGTCTTGCAATACTCGCGTTCCGCAGGCTCGCTCACCCAAATGGTCGCGTCGGGCGAAGTAGCAATCTCACAGTCCTTTACCCACGGACTTGAGGCGGCGCTCAAGCAGGGTTTTCCGATCGAAGTGTCGTTCCCCAAGGAAGGCACCGGTTATGAGTTGAACTCGGTCGCCGTGATCGCCAACGCTCCGCAAGCTCAGCGCGACGCGGCCAAGAAATTCCTCGACTGGGTCCTCACCGATGCCGGCCAGAAGGCGCTCGGCGCGACCCATYGTGAATCGGTGATCCCAGGCTTTGTGAACCCGGATCTTAAGATCAAGACCACGGACATCAAGCTGATCGACTACGACTCCAAGTGGGCCGGCGMAAATCGTGCTCGCCTCTTGGAGCGCTACGAAGCCGACGTGCGCGACGCCTCGGCCGCGAAGTAGGCAGCTCTCCGCAGTATGGGAAGGCGTTCAAGGCGCCTTCCCACCTCTTTCCCAATTGCTGAGAGGCTGGCATGGCTGAGGCCGTCACGCGGCAACCGCTTTCCGCGGGTGTCAAAAAAATACTGGCCGATCCCTGGTTGTTCGGCATCTTCGTCCTTCTGACGATCACGGTGCTGATTTTCGGCATCCTCCCCATCTTGAGCGTTCTGAGCCTGGCGCTATCGGGCGGCGAGGGCGACGTGTTCGGCACAATTGTCGACCGTCTGACATCGCCTCTCGTCCTCAGGGCCTTCGGCAATACGCTGATGCTGGGGGCGACCTCGGCCGTGGTGGCCACGCTGGTCGGGTTTGTCCTCGCCTTCGCGATGACGCGCACGAATATGTGGGGCAAGCGCGCGGTGCATCTGATCGCGCTGCTGCCAGTGATCTCGCCGCCATTCGTCATTGCGCTGGCAATGATCCTGCTGTTTGGCCGTTCGGGGCTTGTTACGCGAGAGCTGCTTGGCATTCGCAATAGCAACATTTACGGCTTTCATAGCCTCGTCTTTATCCAGGCACTGGCGTTCACGCCGATCGCCTATCTCAACATCCGCGGCATGCTGCAGGCGATGGACAGTGCGCTGGAAGACGCTGCCGCCATGTTGCGCGCATCGCAATGGACCATCTTTCGCCGTATCACATTGCCGCTGGCGATGCCGGCGATCCTCAGCTCAATGCTGCTGGTGTTTGTGAAGTCGATAGAGGATTTCGGCAACCCACTAGTCATTGGCGGCAACTTCAACACCTTGGCAGTCGAGGCCTATTCCCAGCTGATCGGCTATTTCAACCTTCAGGCGGGTGCACTGCTGGCTAGTGTCCTGCTGGTGCCGTCGCTGTTGGCCTTCATGGTCCATCGCTATTGGGTCAGCAAGCGCAGCTATGTGACCGTCACCGGCAAGCCCGCCACCCAGACTATTCGCATCGTCCATCCAGCCATCGTCTTGCCGCTGGCGCTGGTGTGCTACTCGCTCGTCGGCGTTATCATCTTGCTCTACAGCACCATTGTTTGGGTGAGCTTTACCAAAATCCCCGGCATCGATTGGACGCTGACCTGGGAGCACTATGAAAAGATTTTGGCGACCGGGCTACAGCCGCTTTGGAATTCTCTGACGCTTGCCGCTTTTGCCACGCCGATCGTCACTATTGTCGGAGTGTTGATCGCCTATCTGTTGT
The DNA here is from genome assembly GCF_056401815.1 of Aminobacter sp. P4_D5. Lineage (NCBI taxonomy): Bacteria > Pseudomonadati > Pseudomonadota > Alphaproteobacteria > Hyphomicrobiales > Phyllobacteriaceae > Aminobacter > Aminobacter sp. P4_D5. The sequence continues at coordinate 47,059 of NZ_JBFUIP010000011.1, forward strand.
CGCGCCGCAATTTTCCCGGCAGCTTCATTCTTCGCTTCGGCACGCTGCTAGCGTTCGCCGCGCCGGGTACCATCATTGGTATCGGCTATGTCTCGATGTTCAATACCGCGCCGCTGCTGCTGACAGGTACTGCCTTTATCATTGTGGCGGCCATGGTGGTGAAAACACTCCAGGTTGGCATTGAAGCAGGCACCAACCAGATCCGCCAGGTTGACCCGGCGATCGAGGAGGCCGCTTCGGTGCTCGGTGCCTCGAACGCGCGTGTTTTCACGCGGGTGACGCTGCCGCTGCTCAAGCCAGCGCTTTTTGCAGCGATGTCTTATGCGTTCACTCGTTCGCTGACGACGCTGAGCGCGATCGTCTTCCTCGTGTCGGCCAATTGGACGCTCATCACCGTGACCATCCTGAACCAGGTGGAAACGCTCAGGATGGGCCTCGCCGCCGCCTACAGCGTCATTCTCATTGCAATCGTTCTGACCGTATTGGCGGTCATGCAGCTGCTCCTCGGGCGCAGCCACAATCAAAGGTAACCCGCCATGTCCCGCGTCACACTCAAAGGCATCAACAAGGTCTATCCGGGACGCAATGGGCGGCCGGATGCTCATGCGGTCAAGGATCTCGATCTCGTTGTCGAAGACGGCAGCCTCGTCACGTTGCTGGGACCGTCCGGCTGCGGCAAAACCACAACCCTGCGCATGCTGGCCGGGTTTGAAATTCCCACCACCGGTCAGATCCTGATCGACGATCGCGACATCACCACCACTCCGGTCAACAAGCGCGGCATCGGCATGGTGTTCCAGTCCTATGCGCTGTTTCCGCATATGTCGGTACGCGAGAACGTGGCGTTCGGACTCAAGGTGCTTGCACTGTCGTCTGCCGAGGTGGAGCGCAAGGTCGCTGAAATTCTGGAGGTAATGGACCTGTCCCAGCTTGCAGATAGGCAACCATCCCAACTTTCCGGTGGCCAGCAGCAGCGCGTGGCGCTCGCCCGCACCGTGGTGGTCGAGCCGCGCGTGCTGTTGTTTGACGAGCCGCTCTCTAACCTCGATGCGCAGTTGCGCGAGCGCATGCGTGATGAACTGCGCATGCTCCAACAGCGTTTGGGCATTACCAGCCTTTATGTGACCCACGATCAGAATGAAGCCATGGCCATTTCGGACCGGGTGGTGGTGATGCGCAATGGTGTCATCGAGCAGGATGATGCGCCCAACAACATCTACGCCCGTCCGAGTACGGCTTTCGTTGCCGATTTCATGGGTAAGGCCAACATCATCAAGGTGCGTGCGCAACTTGTTGCTGCCGATCACATCGTGGTCGGCATTGGCGGCGGTCGCGTGCAGCTTCCGAGCAACGGCCTGAAACTGAACGTGGGCGATCTGGTCGACTATGTCGTCCGCCCCGAACAGATGCTGATCTCCGGGGATGGCCCAGTTTCGGCGGTGGTCCAGCGCGTCGTCTATCAAGGCGCTTACACCGAGTATCAGGTTGCCATCGATGGTCAGGCTTGCACCGTAGTCGATTACCGCCACCATATGCACGGCGTGCACCCCGTTGGTTCGGGGCTGCAGATCGACCTTGGCTCGTCAGTACCCTGGCCGCTGGCCGCAAAGACGAGTGCGTGAAATGACGCCATTAACGGACGCATTCTTAGCCCAGGTCGCGGAAGTCGCCGCCCGGGAGGCCGGAGCGCTCATTCGCACGTCGTTCCTTGAGGCGGCGCAGGGAGCGGTCCTGGGCATCGAGCAGAAGCACGGCTATTCCGATATCGTCACTATCGTCGACAGGCAGTCCGAGCAGTTGATCTGGCGTGTGATCCGCGATCGTGTGCCGGACTCKCGCATCCTTGGCGAGGAAAGCGGCTGGCAGGGCGAGGGCAGGGTGATCTGGTATGTGGACCCCATCGACGGCACCAGCAATTTTGCTTCTGGACTGCCTTTCTTTTGCGTGTCGATCGCGGCTTTTGCTGCTGACGGTCGGCCAATCGCCGGTGTGGTCTATGACCCCATGCAGGACGAAATGTTCACGACCCACTCGGGCCAGCTGCTGCTCAATGGCGATGCCGTAAAACCTGCGGTACGTGCCAGGAGCGACAGGGAAGCTGAACTGTTGACCAATCTGCCACGCGAGGGCAGTCGGCCGAGCCCGGCGGAACTTGAGCGCTTCGGTGATCTCGTGTTGAATTTCCGTGCCGTGCGCCGGCTCGGCTCGGCTGCCTTGCAACTAGCATATGTCGCCATTGGGCGCGCCGCCATCAACTATGATGAGGGCTGCCATCCATGGGATATCGCAGCTGGCCTGCAGCTTGTCGCCGCGTCGGGCGGGCAGGTGTTGTGCTGGTTTAAGGGGGATGACAAGCTCATGGTCGATCCACTGCGTAGCCTGGAGGGTGTGGGCAAGTTGGTTGTCACGACACCGGGCTACGATGTACGGAATTCGGCAGTCCTGAGTGGGTGGGCTTCAGTTTCTTGAGCCAGAGCGCTAAGTGCAGCAGGCGATCTTAGGCGTCGAAAACAGGGGGACCGCCATGCTGGCCCACATCAGAGCATCTCTCAACGAGATGACGCCGGCCGAACGGCGTGCCGCCGAGACAATTCTCGGCAATCCGCAGGCCACAATTGGCTGGTCCCTGGCAGACGCCGCACGCTTTTCCGGCGTCAGCGAACCTTCCATCATCCGCTTGTGCCGGCGTCTGGGGTTTGACGGCTATTCAGACTTCCGCCTCAAGTTCGCGCAGGCCGTGGCGTTGATCAGGCAGGATGACCAGGCCCTGCTGGGGGCCACCGATGATCCGGTCGCGGCAAGCATCCTCGATAACTGCAATCGCGCCATCGCTTCGATCAACGACCTCGCTCGCGATATCGACAGCGCCGCGGTGTCGAAGGCGGTCGACATCCTGCTGAAGTCTCGGCGCGTGGAGCTTTACGGCCACGGCGGCTCAGGATTTCTTGCAGGAGAGGCGCAGCACAGGCTGGCCCATCTCGGTATTGCCAGTGTCGCTTACTCCGACCCGGCACTTCAGATGTTTTCGGCGATGGCTCTGAGGCAAGAGGATACGGTCATGGCTTTGTCCTTCTCAGGGGTGACCACGCACATGATGCCGAACCTCGAGATCGCCCGCAACGCCGGGGCGAGGATTATTGCCCTGACCCCGACAGCATCGCCGATCGCCAAAATGGCAGACGTCAACATCCCCATCAACGCCTATCGCCAGAAGAAGAATGCTGGCTTCATACCGAGCGAGCGCGTGTCGATGTATGTCATGCTCGACGCCCTGATCGGGCTGATCAGCGCCCAAAGAATGGAATGACGGGGCCTGATATCGACTTGGCCAATTTGGAAGCCTCGCGAATGTGCGATCAGACGGTGTCTTGCTTGAGCCAAAAAACGGTATCTGCGAAAGGCCCGCGACAGCAATCAACACTCAGCCGATTCCGGCATGACGCAGTAAATCCGGCCGAAGAACCGGCGTTCGTTGTCGGGATCAAGCTTCCCAAGGGTTCACGAGCTCCACCTTGAGCGCAGAAAAATCCGCGAGAATTTCGTGTGACCATCGTCATTCCATGAACTAGTGCTGTTGCGCCGATCAACGCGTCGCGCTCGGCGCGCGGATCTGGAACATGTAATCGCGCGCAGCGCAGCGCGACTGTCGCATCGACTGGCAGGGTACGATCCGCAAATTCAGGAATGACGTGCGTATCCATCCAGGTCCGCAAGCGCATCCCTTGTTCCGCTTCGCGCCGTTCCATGTGTTGCACCCCGATCTCGAGTTCCATGAGCGAGATTGCGGAATGAAGAAGTTTGTCGCGTCACTTCGGGATAGCCATGCGACGACATTCGGTCCGCTTTGCCATCGCCGGCCTTGCGCAACTCGGAAATAATGTTCGTATCGAGGAGAAACATCAGGAAAGATCGACCTCGCGGCTTTCAATGGTGGCGCTGGGTGGATCGAAATCCGTATCAGAGAGACCTGGCATGGACAGGACTTCAACGAGATTGCGGCGCTTTCCGATCAGTCTCTGATATTCTTCAATGCTAAGAAGTACATGGGCGGGTTTGCCTCGGTCCGTGATGAACACCGGGCCATTCAGAGCCGCTTTTTTTGCTCGCCCAACATCTTGGTTGAGATCGCGGCTCGATAAAGTGGTGATGGGCATTCTTCACCTCCGTCGTTAATGTAGTAATGTTGCTACATTGAACGCAATGGCTGGGCCACCTCATTTTCTTCGTTTCAGGTCGTCCTGACGGACGCCACCCTTCGCGGAAATAGTTCTCGGGCCCGCCGTCAGCCTCGCGGCCCAGGGGCGTGCAAAGAGCCTCAAAGTCGCAGTTTTGTTCTGGAGCCTGCCCGCGCATCACCATACCGGCCAGCGGCATAGTCAGCGCCGCGATCAAAGGCCTGACTCGTGAACGCTACCGATCACAGTCAGCGCGGTTCGATAGTCTACTTACGCCCACGGGGCATTCTCACATGCACGCCTGATCACAGTCGCCGTCGCATCGGAGATCAGAGGTGAGGTCTGGCGCGGGTGAAATGCAACGCTGGATACCTTGGAAATCCTGCCGTGGACCCTCAGAGTGGATCCGAAGCCAACGCCTCCGAAGCAAAAAAATGATACTTGCTAAGTTGCTTTGAAAGAAAGCGCTAAGACAAGAAATGGCTATTGACTGCACCGTGCGATAATAGGTTACTTTGCTGAGATGGCGTTTTCAATAATATCTTCGTTATATTGCGAATCTTTCTTCTTAAATTAGGATTGCTTGCTGAATGCTGTCCAGCTGTTGGGAGGCCTACGATGCTGATCAAAGACGAAAGACTAATCCTCCAACTTGGGCAGGCCGCCTCTGGCATTGTGGAGGTGAAGACGACAGCCGACGTCCTGAAAGCCCTCCAAGGCCAGCTTGCCCGCTACGGCTTCAGCGACGTGCTGATCACGGGTCTCCCGGTTCGTCAGGACCAACATTGGCAGAGTGCGATCGTCTGCGATGGCTGGCGTCAGGAGTGGCACCGTCGCTATCTCGAAGAGGGGCATTTTCAACATGACCCTTGTGTCGCTCGATGCAGGCATCGAGCTTTCCCGTTCCTCTGGAGCGATTTGCTGCCCGAGTTCATGTCGCCACGCGCAAAGCTGGTTATGGACGAGGCGCGGGATTTCGCAATGAAAGACGGGCTTTGCGTCCCTATTCACATCCCGTATCACGGACCGGTGGCGGTGAGTGCTGCCGGGGAGCGCATAGAATTGTCGCCATCCGAGCGGCCCCTTGTTGAAATCCTATGCTTGAAAGCTTTTCAGACAATTTGTCAGCTTGAAGGACGACTTGAACCCGAACGCGGCCCGACCTTGGGGCAACGAGAAGCCGAGGTTCTCCAGTGGAATGCCCAGGGCAAGACCGCTGTAGAAACAGCGATCATACTGAATGTGTCAACATTCACGGTTCAAGCCCATCTCCGCCATGTCCGTGAAAAGCTCGGCGCAAACAACGTCTCGCTAGCAGTGTCAAAAGCAATGGCTATRGGAGAAATACAGGCAGGAACTGACAAGATTTGGCGATAGCGACAGACGCACGGCCAGGAGGTTGCCATGAGGCCTTGCGCCGCAACTGTCCGGAAGGCCGCCCAATGGGTAGCTGAGAACCGCCCGACCATTCGAAGCTTGTGTTGTCCGTGAATGCTGAAAACGAACCGGCTGCGGCACTCTACCGTAGGTGTGGCTTTAGTCTGGCTGGGGCGACGTTTGGTCCCGAAAGGAGTATGGTGGGAGAGGTCTCGACCAGACTCGCCTAAGCGAGATTTTGTTCGGCCTCAGCACCACGCGAGTTGCTGGCAAACAATCGCTCCAAGGCAATGACCGCTTTGCGCCGGTGGGTTCAACCGGTCATCGCAACACCTTCCGTAGCCTATCGGCCGGCGTTTCGAAGTCCAGGGTTTTTCGGGGGCGCTGATTGAGACGCAGAGCGATGGCGTCGAGCTGGTCCTGCGAGACTTGGGAGAAGTTGGTTGCCCTGGGGAAGTACTGCCTGAGCAGGCCGTTGGTGTTTTCGTTGCTGCCGCGTTGCCAGGGACTGCGCGGATCGCAGAAGTAGACCTGTAGGTCGGTTGCAACGGTAAAGCTCCTGTGAAGAGCCATCTCCTTGCCCTGGTCCCAAGTCAACGAGCGTCGTAACTCTTCGGGCAATGTGCCCATCTTTTGGGCGAGAGCCGCCACGACGGTGGCCGAGTCCCTTCTGGTCAACTTCACAAGCATCGTGAACCGGCTGTGTCGCTCGACGAGGGTGGCGATGTTGGTGTCGTTCGCACCGGCGAGCAGATCACCCTCCCAATGGCCTGGTATGGCACGATCCTCCGCCTCGGCGGGGCGCTCGCGGATGGAGACCATATCGAGGATTTGTCCTTGCCCCGTTTGGCTCTGTGCGCCCTTGGCGAGGCGCATCTGCCGTCTGGTGCGCAGATGCGCCGTCAGTTCCTTCTTGAGCACCCCTCGCGACTGGATGAACAGGCTGCGATAGATCGCTTCATGAGATATCCGCATGATGGGATCGCCCGGGTACTCTCGCCTCAGCCAGCCTGCAATCTGCTCCGGCGACCACTGCAGCGCCAGCTTTTGCGCCACTCGCCACCTTAGCCGTCCAGAGCACGCCAGACGACACTGCTTCGGACGAAGCGCTCGCTCCCAAGCTTGCTTGTCTGCCCGAGTTGCGCGATACGTTTTTGCACCGCCATTGCGCGCGATCTCGCGACATATCGTTGATGGGGATCGCCCCAGACTGCGTGCAATAGCGCGGATAGCAAGACCTGCCGCAATCCCCCGAGAGATTCTTCGCGCTCCGCCAGCTCAAGCGCCGAAGCCGCTCTACGCCTTGCTGCCGGAGCAATGCCGCCGTGCAAGGATACGATCCGCTGAACACCGCCCTTGTTCCGGCGGTCCAGTGACCGCGAGATCGACGAAATGCTCTGACCTTGCTTCCATCGTTCCCAAAGCTCGGCCTTCTGCGCTGACGTAAACCAGACCCGTGACGTCACCATGCGACACCTCCTCATCCTCTCAGATTAAAGGTGTTGCCACGATCGGTTGAACCCGCCGCCTGATCCCGGTCGTTGAGCTGACTGTTGCCACTGCCTGAAAGCAGATGACATTGTTGGCGCCCCTTCTGGAGGTCGCGGTTCGCGCTGCGGGCGGGCATTGGACGTTTGCCAGCAAGCGGACGTTGACAACGAACACCCCAAAGAAGCGCCTCGCTGGTTCCTCTCGATCTTCGCTATCTCGCTGTCAGTCATCCGCTCCGTTAGATCAAAGAACACCCAGGCCCGGCTTGGGAGGAACATCCAACAAGCAGGAGGAGCCACGGCTGGCGCACTTTGAAGCCAGACTGGTTCATTCGAATTTCCAACTGCGAACCAATTGACATAATGGTTCTCAGCGCTTGTTGGTTGAGTGTATCGGTTTATCGAACACCGCGTCGTATTTGTGGGGAAACTTGCTATAAGTCAGCCGCGCAGCCGATTGCGGAATGTCGAAACTTTCAATACGGTCCGAAAGCTAATGTGAACCTTTCGTCATAATGATTACAAATTAGAGGCTTCCATGCCGCCTCGTGCCAAAACTGCCGCAAGCTCTGGATACGCCGTCAAGCGGTTGCGCGTTCTATTGGGCGCAGTTCCGTCCGATGGTGAACTGCGGTTGCCGCCCGAGCGGGAACTGGCGGAGGAAATCGGCGTCGGGAGGCGCGCTCTGCGCAGCGCGCTGGACATTTTGGAAGACGAGGGCCTCATCTGGCGCCGGCAGGGCAAGGGAACCTTTGGCGGCTCTCAACAGGTTTCGAGCACGCTGCGCGTCAACAACCTCGCCGAATTCACCAATCCGCTCGAAGTTATGGAAGTGCGCATTGAAATCGAGCCGGTTCTGGCGCGCCTCGCAGCCACAAAGGCGACGCCAGCGCTGATCCAGCAGCTTGAACGATTGGCGACAAAGGCGGGGGAGTCCAACGACACGGATTCCTGGGAGCTTTGGGACGGAGCGTTTCACCGCAAGATCGCCGAAGCCGCAGGCAACCAGCTTTTCATCCTTTTCATGGGCATGATCGATCAGATCAGGCAGAACGATGCATGGCGCCATTTTCGTGAGCGTACACGCTCGGCTGGGCGCACCACGCTGTCGATTCAACAACACGAAGCCCTGATCGAAGCAATTCGCCGGTTCCATCCCGCCGAGGCGGAGGCCGCGATGCGCGAGCATCTTATGTCGCTGCGCGCGGCGCTGATCGAAAAAATGTAGGCGGGCAAAACCGGCTGCAGACAAAGACATGTCCGACGGGGTGCGGACTTGGAAAGTTAATTCACGGAGGGAATGAAATGAATTGCCTAAAGAAACTGCTGTTGGCCGCGACCGTCATGGTTTCCGCCTCGTCGGCTTTTGCCGCCGACTTGCGCATCGGCCTGCAGGACGATGCCGATATCCTCGATCCACACCGCGCCAGGACCTTCGTCGGACGCATTCTATTCACCTCGCTGTGTGACAAGCTTTTCGACATCAACGAGAAGCTGGAGATACGGCCGCAACTGGCCAAGGAATGGACATGGTCGGCTGACGGCAAGGCACTTACCGTCAAGCTGCGCGACAATGGCAAATTCCATGACGGCACGACAATCGACGCCACCGCGGTCAAGGCCAATCTCGAGCGGGCCAAGACGCTGCCTGATTCGCTTCGCAAAAGCGAAGTTGCCTCGATCGATACCGTTGAAGTTGTTGATGCCACAACCCTAGTGATCCACCTCGTCAAGCCGGACGCGTCGCTGTTGTCGCAGCTCTCGGACCGCGCCGGCATGATCCTGTCGCCCAAGGCCTTCGAAACCGCCGATTTTGGCCAGAACCCGGTTTGCTCCGGCCCTTACAAGTTCGTCCAGCGTATCCAGAATGATCGCATCGTGCTGGAGAAGTTCGCCGACTATTGGGATGCGGCCAATTTCAACTATGACAAGCTTACCTTCATCCCGATTTCGGATTCCACGGTGCGCCTGGCGAACCTTCGGGCGGGCGATCTTGATCTCATCGAGCGCATCGCTCCTTCGGATGTCGAGACCGTGAAGGGCGATTCCAATCTGGCGTTCTATCCGGTCACCGGAACCGGCTACCAGGCTTTGACCTTCAACATGAAGAAGGGCGACAAGGACACGTTCCCGATCGGATACGACAAGCGCATCCGTCAGGCGTTCGAACTGTCGATCGACCGCAGCGTCATCAACGAAGTTGTCGGACAGGGCATCTTCCAGCCTGCCTATCAGCCGTTTCCGCCGACAAGCTTTGCCTATGACAAGAAGTTCGAAAGCCGCCAGCGCGACGTCGCCAAGGCCAAGGCTCTGCTGGCCGAAGCCGGTCATGAGCGCGTGAAGCTGGAAATCGCCTTCGGCAATAGCACCGCCTCGCAGCAGGTCTACGAGCTGATCCAGGCCATGTCGGCAGAAGCCGGTTTCGACATCTCGCTGCGCCCGACAGAGTTCGCCGCGCTGCAGTCGGCGCTGAAGGAAGGTGACTTCGAAGCCGGCCAGAGCGGCTGGTCGGGTCGTGCCGATCCGGATGGCAACATCCACGGCTTCGTCAGCTGCAAGGGCAATCTCAACGATGCTCATTTCTGCAGCGAGAAAGTCGATGCGCTGCTCGAGGAGGCGCGTAGCCTGACCGATACGGCCAAGCGCAAGGCGCTATATGACCAGGTCCAGGAGATCACCCAGGACGAGTTGCCGATCGTCTATCTCTACTATCAGCCGTGTCCGTTCGCGCTGCGTGCCAACATCAAGGGCTTCACCGCCTATCCCGACGGCATGATCCGCCTCAAAGGCGTTTCGACCGAAGGTTAACGTTCGTCGGCATGGAGCGGCCAGTCCAGCGGCCGCTCCCTTGTTTTCCCGCTCCCGCTTCAAAGTGCTTTTCCCATGATCGAGATCGTTTTCAGACGATGCATCGTCGTCCTGCCTACGCTGCTGCTCGTCTCCATGCTGGTTTTCGGCATGCAGAAACTTCTGCCCGGCGATCCCATCCTCACCATGGTCGGTGAGGATCGTGACCCGCAAACGATCGCGTACCTGCAGGAGAAGTATCGCCTCAACGATCCGATCCCGGTTCAGTATGTCGCGTGGCTCGGGCAGATCATGCAGGGCGATCTTGGAATCTCGCTGCGCACAGAGCAGCCCGTTCTCAGCCTGATCGCCCAGAAGTTGCCCGTCACCATCCAGTTGGCCGCTTTTGCCATGATCGTCGCGTTTTTGATCGGCGTTCCGGCCGGCATCATTTCTGCGATACGCAAAGGCACCGCCACCGACTATGCGATCAACGTCGTGGCGCTTTCAGGCCTATCGATCCCCAATTTCTGGCTCGGCCTCATGCTTATTCTGCTGGTGTCGGTTCAATGGCAATTGCTTCCGGCATCCGGCTACACCTCGCCTTTCGAAGATCTCGGCCAAAACCTGCGCACAATGCTGATGCCTGCCTTTGTTCTGGGAACAGGGCTTGCCGGGGTGTTGATGCGCCATACCCGGTCCGCCATGCTCGGCGTTTTGCGGTCCGATTACGTGAGAACCGCGCGAGCCAAGGGGCTTAACGAGAAGACGGTGATCCTACGGCATGCGCTGAAGAACGCGCTGGTTCCGATCATCACGCTGTCGACGCTGCTGTTTGGCGAACTTCTCGCAGGTGCGGTGCTGACAGAACAGATCTTCACCATTCCAGGCTTCGGCAAGCTGATCGTCGATGCCGTCTTCACCCGCGACTACGCGGTTGTACAAGGAGTGGTGCTCTGCACCGCTGTCGGTTTCATCTTGATGAACCTTATCGCCGACCTCCTCTACATCGTCGTCAACCCGCGCTTGAGGGATGCAGCATGAGCGCCGTCGCCTCAGTTCAAAAAAGCCCCTTCAGCCGTCAATTGTCGAAGTTCACCCGGAACAAGGCGGCAGTCGCGGGAGCCATTATTGTCGGCCTGTTCGTCCTGCTTGCGGTCTTTGCGCCGCTGATTGCACCTTACGATCCGTTTCAGACGAGCTTCACAACGATACGCAAGCCGCCTTCCGCCCAGTTCTGGCTGGGGACGGATGAGCTGGGCCGCGATATCTTCTCGCGCATGATTTTTGGCGCGCGGGCGTCCCTGATGGCCGGCGGCGTGTCGGTGGTAATTGCCGTCATCGTCGGCGTGCCGTTTGGGCTTTTGGCCGGATATTTCGGAGGCTGGATCGACAACATCATTTCGCGCCTGATCGACGCGATGCTGGCCATTCCCTTCCTGATCCTCGCCATTTCGCTGGCGGCGTTTCTGGGCGCCAGCCTGACCAACGCGATGATCGCCATCGGCCTGTCGGCAGCACCTATTTTCGCGCGCTTGACGAGAGGCCAGGTTCTATCGGTGAAGGCGGAGGAATATGTCGAGGCGGCACAGGTCATCGGCCTGCGGCACCCGCGCATCATTCTGCGCTACATCCTTCCCAACTCGATCCCTCCGATCATCGTGCAGGCGACGCTGACGATTGCCGCCGCCATCATCGCGGAGGCAAGCCTCTCCTTCCTGGGCCTCGGCCAACAGCCGCCAAACCCTTCCTGGGGTTCGATGCTGAACACGGCCAAGAATTTCATCTCGCAGGCGCCCTGGATGTCGCTATGGCCTGGGGCGGCGATCTKTCTCTCCGTTCTGGGCTTCAACCTTCTTGGCGACGGCCTGCGCGACGCAATCGATCCGCGCGAATACTAAAAACATCGACAGACAGCAGGAACGACAAGCATGTTTACGACCCGACCGGAAATCCTCGGCACTTTTGGCGTTGTGACGTCTACGCACTGGCTCGCTTCGGCCGCCGGCATGGCCATGCTGGAACGCGGCGGCAATGCCTTCGACGCTGCAGCAGCCGCCGGGTTCGTGCTGCAGGTGGTGGAGCCGCATCTGGTCGGCCCTTCCGGCGAAGTGCCGATCATCCTGCACTCGACACGCACGGGAAAGACCGAAGTGCTGTGTGGGCAGGGCGTTACGCCGCAATCCGCGACCATCGAAGCATACAAGACGCTTGGCCTCGAACTGGTGCCCGGCTCGGGCCTCCTCGCCGCAGTCGTGCCCGGTGCGTTTGATGCCTGGATGGTTCTTCTGCGCGATCATGGCTCGATGACGCTGCGCGAAATCATGGAGCCAGCAATCCACTACGCCCGCTACGGCCATCCGCTTCTGCCGCGCGTTGCCAATACCATCAAGGACAATGCCGAATTCTTCGCCAAGGAATGGCCCACGTCGTCTGCGACCTGGCTGCCGGGAGGCAACGCCCCCGAGGCAAAGAAGCTGTTTTGCAATCCTGTCCTTGCCGACACTTATCAGCGCATCGTCGACGAGGCGGAAGCAGCAGGCGGAAATCGCGAGGCAACGATCGAGAAGGCRCGCGACGCCTTCTATCGCGGTTTCGTTGCGGAGGCGATCGATCGCTTCTGCCGCGAGACCGAGGCGATGGACACCAGCGGACGCCGCCACAAAGGCCTCTTGACCGGCGACGATATGGCCCGATGGAGCGCTACCTACGAAACCCCACTGACCTACGACTACCATGGCTGGACTGTCGCCAAGACCGGACCGTGGGGCCAGGGGCCGGTGTTCTTGCAGACGCTGTCGCTGCTGAAAGAACTCGACATCGCCGCCATGAAGCCCGACGGCGCGGAGTTCATCCACACTGTTACGGAAGCCATGAAACTCGCTTTCGCCGATCGCGAGGTCTATTACGGCGATCCGGATTTCGTCGATGTGCCGATGAAAACGCTTCTGTCCGACGCCTATGCCGCTGAACGGCGGGCGCTGATCGGAAGCGGGGCGTCGATGGAGCTGCGACCCGGCACGGTGCCGGGTTACGAAGCCCAACTCAAGATGGCGATGTCGCAGGTTCGTTATGCTGGTGCCAGCGGCGATGTTGCGCCCGGCGCGGGCGAACCCACCATGGCACATCTGCGCACCGAAAAGCGGGGCGACACCGTTCATATCGATGTCATCGACAAATGGGGCAACATGATTTCGGCAACGCCTTCCGGCGGTTGGCTGCAATCGTCCCCAGTGGTCCCCGAACTCGGTTTTGCACTGAACACGCGTGCGCAGATGTTCTGGCTGGAGCCGGGTCTGCCGACCAGCATGGCGCCGCGCAAGCGCCCGCGCACCACGTTGACGCCCTCGCTGGCGCTTTACGAAGGCAAGCCGCGTATGGTGTTCGGAACGCCGGGCGGTGACCAACAGGACCAGTGGCAGCTGGCGCTGTTCCTGCGACGCGTGCATCACGGCCTGAACCTGCAGGAAGGCATCGACCTGCCACTGTTCCACACCATGCATTTCCCATCCTCCTTCTATCCACGCGAGGCGATACCGGGCCGCCTGGTCGTCGAGGAGAGTTTCGGTCAGGAAACGATCGGCGCGCTCAAGGCGCGCGGCCATGATGTCGAGGTCGTTCCTCAGTGGTCGGTCGGCCGTCTAACCGCCGCCGAGCGCGAACCAGACGGCATCCTGCGCGCCGCCGCCACGCCGCGCCTCATGCAGGCCTACGCAATCGGACGCTAAAGGCCAAGCCGCCCGAACACCCAGATCGGGCGGCCTCCAATTGAAAGCAGAAACATGTTTGGCATTCCACTTTTTGAGTTGTCCTGGCTGGTGGTCGGACTGCTGGCTGCCGGCGCAGTGACCGGGTTGCTTGCCGGCCTGTTTGGCGTCGGTGGCGGCGCTGTCGCCGTTCCTGTTCTTTATGAACTATTCCGCTTCATGGACGTGCCGGAAGAAGTGCGCATGCCGCTGTGCATCGGCACCTCGCTCGCCATCATTATCCCGACCTCCCTGCGTTCCTTCTACGCACACAAGGCCAGGGGAGCCGTCGACATGACGATCATCAGGAAATGGGCGGTTCCGGTCGTCATCGGCGTCGTTCTGGGCAGCCTCATTGCCCGCTATGCGCCTGCCGATCTTTTCAAGATCGTCTTTGTCGTGGTTGCAGGCGTCTCTGCTATTCGCCTTTTGTTCGGCAACGACAAATGGCGCATCGCTGACGATGTTCCAGCAGGCTGGATCATGCGCATCTACGGGCTCGTCATTGGCGTCCTGTCTTCGCTGATGGGTATTGGTGGGGGACAGTTATCCAACCTGTTCATGACGTTTTATGGCCGCCCGATCCACCAAGCCGTGGCGACCTCGTCGGGGCTCGGCATCTTGATCTCAATTCCCGGAACGATTGGCTACATGTATGCAGGTTGGCCGCGCGCGGCTGAATTCCCAGACGTGACTGCCCTGCAGTTTCCGCTCGCGATAGGGTTCGTGTCGCTGCTTGGACTTGTCCTCTTCATTCCGACCTCGGTGCTCACGGCTCCGATCGGCGTGAAGCTTGCGCATTCATGGTCCAAGTCGAAGCTTGAGATTGCCTTCGGCATTTTCCTCCTACTGATCTGCCTTCGCTTCCTTGCCAGTGTGTTGTTCTGAGCCTCCGGTGAAAGACCGTCCAATGACCACRCCCATCCTGTCCGTCACTAAGCTGCGCACGTCCTTCCACAATGACGGGATATGGACGCCTGTCATTCGCGACATCTCCTTCGATGTCGCGCCAAAGACGACGGTGGCCATTGTCGGCGAATCCGGTTCCGGCAAGAGCATGACGGCGCTGTCGATCATGCGGCTTCTTCCGGGCGGAAATAGCAAGGTGGAGGGCAGCATCAAGCTGGCGGGGCGGTCGCTACTGGATCTGCCTGAAAAGGACATGCGCAGTGTGCGTGGCAATGAGATTGCCATGATCTTCCAGGAGCCTATGACCAGTCTCAATCCGAGCTTGACCATCGGATTCCAGATCGCCGAAGCCTTGATCTGCCACCGCAACATGAATCGTGTCGAGGCCGAAGCTGAAGTCATCCGGCTTCTTGAACGTGTCCGTATCCCGTCGGCGAAGTCGCGCTTCAACGATTATCCGCACCGGCTCTCCGGCGGCATGCGCCAGCGCGTGATGATCGCCATGGCGCTTGCCTGCAAGCCCAAACTACTGATCGCTGACGAGCCGACCACCGCGCTAGACGTSACCATCCAGGCMCAGATCCTCGAACTCATCCAGGATCTGCAGCAAGAGGAGGGCATGGCCGTCCTCTTCATCACGCACGACATGGGGGTGGTCGCCGAAATTGCCGACCGCACCATTGTCATGCTGCGCGGCGATGTCGTCGAACGCGGCGACACCGGCGACATTTTCGCAAATCCACAGCATGTATATACGCGCTCGCTTTTGTCGGCCGTACCCAAGCTTGGCTCCATGACCGGCAAGACCCGTCCGCTGCGCTTTCCCGTCGTCGACCAAGAGACGGGCATCGCTGCTGAACCGGTGGCCGGCGCCGATACGGTCGACGTGGCGCGGCCGATCCTGGAGGTGAAGAACCTCACCAAATATTTCGATATTCGCAAAGGCGTCCTGCGTGGCCTGACTGGCCGCGTGCACGCGGTCGAGAATGTCTCGTTCAGCATTCAACCCGGCGAAACGCTTGCCCTCGTTGGCGAGTCCGGTTGCGGCAAATCGACGACGGGCCGCTCGATCGTCCGGCTGACCGAGCCGACAAGTGGATCGATCCAGCTTGCTGGTGAAGACATTCTGAAGACTGAAAAGTCCTCGTTCCGCGACATGCGCAAGCGTATGCAGATGATCTTCCAGGATCCCTATGCCAGCCTCAATCCGCGTATGCGCATTGGTGAGAGCATTGCCGAGCCGATGATAGCGCACGCCACGGAAACGCCGAAGCGCGCGCGCGAACGCGTCGGCGAACTTTTGAAGAGCGTCGGCCTGAACGGAGATGTCTATGACCGCTTTCCACATGAGTTCTCCGGCGGACAGCGCCAGCGCATCTGTATAGCGCGCGCCCTGTCGCTTGGTCCCGAACTCATTGTTGCCGACGAGGCGGTTTCCGCGCTCGATGTTTCGATCAAGGCGCAGGTGGTCAATCTAATGCTGGACTTGCAGGAAAGGCTGAAGCTGGCATTCCTGTTTATTTCGCATGACATGGCCGTGGTCGAACGGATCAGCCACCGTGTGGCGGTGATGTATCTTGGCGAGATCGTCGAGATCGGCTCACGCGCCAGTGTCTTCGGCAACCCTCAACACCCGTACACGAGGCGGTTGCTTTCGGCGGTGCCAATCCCGGATCTAAGCCAGCGTGTCGACAAAAGGCGGCTGGTCAGTGACGAATTGAAGAGCCCGATCCGCGCGGTCGACTATCAGGTTCCGATACGGGCGTTCAAACAAGTCAGCCCCGATCATATGGTCCAGGAGTGGGGAGCGGAGTGGGCATAAATCCCAGGCGTCTGACAGGGCAGCCGGGGCGGGAACACGAGTCGCGGAGTGGAGTCCTCCCCGCAACGACAGCAATGGGTCAGGTCAGTCCGCTGCTCGCACCGACCTGGATGTCCGCTCTTGAAGGTTCGGAGCCGAAGCCGCCGTTCTGCTTCCAGCCCCAGATGAGCCGCGGAAAATCATTTTCCCGCGTTGGAAGCAGATGTGCCAAGGTCTACAGCGTCTATGGGTGGGAACTAGCCATTCTGATGTTGAAGGTTTTTYAGCAGCTATCGTGTCCAACCTGACATTAGCATCGGCTTTGGCCACGTTCATCGCGGCGAGACAGATGGTGGTCCTTCATCGCACCGCGTCCTCATAATCGACTTCCAGAAGCGCCCCTGAGGCCGGAGC
>NZ_JBFUIP010000012.1:0-61904 GCF_056401815.1 Aminobacter sp. P4_D5
CGACTGGAGAAGTCGCTTGCGACCATGACCAGCTTCTCCGAGGACATGCGCTCGCGCGGACTGGAGCCTGGCTGCGTATGGATTTCGCGCGAGATTTCACGGCCATCGCCGGCCGAGATGATGGCTTTGGGCATCTCCGGCAGTGAAAAGGTCGTTCGCCTGCGCCGCCTCCGCACCGCCGACGACACGCCCATCGCCATCGAGATCGCCACGCTGCCGGCCCGTTTTGTGCCCGATCCGCAAGCTGTTCAAGCCTCGCTCTACGAATATCTCGAGGCAACCGGCGCCAAGCCCGTTCGCGCGCTGCAGCGCATGCAAGCCAAGCCTGCGAGCGAAGAGGAGCGCCAGTTGCTCGGCACACCCGACGATGCCAGCCTCCTCATCATGGAGCGCCGCTGCTTCCTCGCCGACGGCCAGATCGTCGAGTTCACCCAGACCAAATACCGCGGCGACGTCTACGACTTCGTCATCGAATTGATGCGATAATACCAGTTCAAAGCCTGTTGCAATCTGGTCTTAGACTGCTACCGTTTGGGCATCACAGGAGATGCCCGCGTGCCGCTTGACTTCAAAGCCCTCGACAATGGTCTCATCGTATCCTGCCAGCCCGTGAAGGGTGGAGCCATGGACAAGGCCGAGATGGTTGTGGGCTTCGCGCTGGCGGCCATCGACGGCGGTGCCGCCGCCCTACGCATTGAATCCGCCGAGTACGTTGCAGCCGTCCGCGTAGCCACCGAAAAGCCGATCGTCGGCCTGGTCAAGCGCGACCTCGACGACACGCCCGTCCGCATCACGCCTTGGCTCGAAGACGTCGATGCGCTCGCTGCAGCTGGCGCCGATATCATCGCCTATGACGCCACCCAGCGCATCCGCCCGGTTTCGACTAGGGCGCTTATCGAACGCATCCATTCCCACGGCCGCGCCGCCATGGCTGACTGCTCCGTCATCTCCGATTCCGAGCAGGCGCTGGCCGAGGGCGCCGATGTCGTCGGCTCCACGCTTGCCGGCTACACCGGCCCGGTCGAGCCGACGGAACCCGATTTCGCGCTGATATCGGCGATGCGCAAGCTAACGCCGTACGTAGTCGCAGAGGGCAATGTCCGCACCCCCGCCCAGGCGCAGCAGGCGCTGGCATCGGGCGCATCGATGGTCGTGGTTGGCTCCGCCATCACCCGGCCGGAATATGTTACCTCCTGGTTCCGCTCGGCACTCGACGAAACCATCGCCAAGGCCGGAGCCTGATTGCCATGGCCGACACCGTTCTCGCGCTTGACATCGGCGGCACCAAGATGCTCGCCGCGCTCGTGCGCGGGTCCGAGGTGGTCGAGACGCACAAGATGCCGACCCCGCGCAGCGGCGACCCCGAGCAGTGGCTGACGGCCCTGTTCGACGCGATTTCAGGCTGGAAAGGCCGCTACGGCACAACAGGCGTTGCCATCAGCGGCATCATCGACGACGGCTGCTGGTCGCCACTCAACCGCAAGACGCTCGACATTCCGGAACGCTTTCCGCTGGTCGCGACCGTCAGCAGGCTCGCAGAAGCCGAGACCGTACTCGCCGCCAACGACGCGCAGGCCGCCGCCTGGGGCGAATTCGCCTTCGGCGCCGGCCAAGGCCAAGATCTCGTCTTCCTCACCATTTCGACCGGAATTGGCGGCGGCATCGTCGTCAACGGCCGCCTGCTCGGCGGGCTCGCCGGTCATTTTGGCCTGCTGCGCAGCCTTGATGAGAACACAGGTGTTTTCGAGGACCACGTCTCCGGCAATTGGATAGCTGCACAGGCAGCACCTCACCAAGCCGGGGCCACTGCGCGCGAGGTCTTCGAGGCGGCCGCGGCGGGCCACGCCTGGGCGAAGGACATTATCAAGGCGTCGGTGCGCCAGACCGCCCTTTTGTGCAGCAACATCAAGCTCATGCTCGACCCCGCCCGCATCGTCATCGGCGGCGGTATTGGACTTGCGCCTGGGTATCTCGAATCCGTCCGGCAGGCGCTGGGAAGCCTGCCGCCAGGGCTCACCCCGCAGCTTCACGCAGCAGCACTCGGAGAGAGCGCCGGCGTCGTGGGCATCGCGGATTTAGCAAACCGTCAGAACTGAATAAGAGGGACACATGACATTTTCGAAGATCAGAAAGGGCGGCCTGATCGCGGCCGCGATCGCCAGCCTTCTGGCGAGCCCCGCCTTCGCCAAGGTGACCGTGCTCGGCTGGCCGGGTGGCCCCGAAGAAACCGCGCTGCGCGCGGCTGCCGATGCCTACAACGCCAAGGCCGACGTATCGGCCGACAACAAAGTCGAGCTGCTGTTCTTCAACCGCGACGGCTTCTGGGACAAGCTGCAGGCAGACCTCGCCGCCGGCTCCAAGGCCTTCGACGTCAACCTGCTCGCCACCTACTCCATCGGCCGCTACGCCCCGTTCATGGAGCCGGTCGAGCTGTCGGACGAGGCCAAGGCCGTCTATGGCGACTCGGTGCTGACCACCATGCAGTACGAAGGCAAGCAGTTCGGCGTGCCGACCGATCTCTCGCTGCACTTCATGTACTACCGCAAGGACCTGATCGACGCGCTGCTCAAGGATGACGCGGCCAAGGCCAAGTTCGCCGAGATCTCAGAGAAGCACCTCGGCAAGAAGCTCGAGCCGAAGAACCCGGACGAATGGACCTGGGACGACTACGCGGCGACCGCGCTCTACTTCACGCAAGCCGTGAACCCCGACAGCCCGACCCGCTACGGCACCGTGCTGCAGCTCAAGAACCTGCTGTTCAACATGATGGTGTTCCAGTCGCTGCCGCGCGCCTTTGGCGGCAACTGGATGGACGAGAGCGGCAAGGTGACGGTCAACTCCGATGCCTATCGCAAGGGCCTCGAGACCTACAAGCTGCTCTATGACGCCGGCGCCACCCCGCGCGACTCGCTGTCCTACGAGTTCGCCGAAGCCAACGCCGCCTACGCCTCCGGCCAGGTTGCCGCGATGGTGCAGTGGAACGCCGCCGCTTCCGACCTCACCTCGAAGGAGAAGTCGCCGACGGTTGCTGAAGTCACCGAGACGATCGCGCCGCCGGCCGGCCCCGAGGGCCGCTTCACCCACATCCACGGCCTCGGCTTCGGCCTCAACAAGAACTCCGAGAACAAGGACGGCGCCAAGGCCTTCATCAAGTGGCTGTCGTCGAAGGAAGCGGCGCTGATCTACGCCAGGAACAGCGGCGCGCCTGCGCTCACGCCCGACGTCGTCAAGGAAGTGGCGACTGAGCGTCCCGACCTGGTCAAGCTCGGCGAATTCGCCAGCAAGTACGGCTACGTCATGAACGGCGGTACGTCGGCCAAGGCGCTCTCGGTCTACGAACTCCAGGCCAAGGAGTTCACTGGCTACTGGTCGGGCCAGCAGTCGCTCGACGACGCGCTGAAGAACACCGAAAAGGGCATGACTGACCTGCTCAAGTAAGCGTTTGGCCGATGGCGGCGCCTTTGCCGCCATCGGCCATCTCAACAGGTTCAGGATTCGGCACCTCCCCGCGATTTCGTGCCTTGAGCATGTCGAAGGGGCGATCCTGGCACCATTTTCCCGCCCCGCCATGCGGGTTCGAGGTGCCGAGCCCTGAGCCTGCCGAAAGAGCGAGTTGGCGAGGCCCGTGGCTTCGGCCCACCAGCCACTATTGCTTCCATTGGGAAGCCAGCCGTAGATCGATTGATGACAACGCTTTCACAACGCACCCCCTCGTCCGAATTCAGGCTGCTGGCTCTCCCGGTGGTGCTGTTCCTGCTTGTGTTCCTCGGCTTCCCGGCGATCGTCAATCTCGTCTATTCGGTCTCGGAGGTTACCTTCGAGAACCTGCGGCACCCCGAGATCACTGGCTTTTCCAACTTTGCCGCTGTCTGGAACGACTCATCGTTCTGGCAGGCGACGTGGTTTTCGCTACGCTTCGGGTTGCTGACGGCGCTGCTCGAATGCGCGCTCGGTCTGTTCCTCGCCATCTTCTTGTCGCCGCTCATTGAAAAGCGCAGCTGGCTGATGGCGATCCTGATGCTGCCGCTGATGGTGGCGCCGGCACTTGTTGGCCTGATGTATCGCCTCGTGCTGCACGAATTCGTCGGCCCRGTACCCTATTATCTCTGGACCTGGTTCGGCGCTAGCTTCTCGTTCCTCGGGCCGGCCTCTGCCTTTTGGACGTTGGTCGTGGTCGAGACGCTGCAGTGGACGCCCTTCGCCTTCCTGCTGTTCTATATGGCCTACCAGGCCATCCCCAAGGAGATCGTCGAGGCGTCCGCCATGGACGGCGCGCGCTACCGCCACCGGCTCTGGTACATCGAGCTTCCGCTGATGGCGCCAACCATCGTTGTCGCACTGCTCATCCGCTTCATCGACGGCTTCCGCGTCTTCGACAACATTTATGTGCTGACCGGCAGCGGCCCTGGCGGCTCCACCGCCTCGCTGTCGATCTACATCTACGAGGCCTTCTTCAAGCAGGGCGCCATCGGCAAGGCGGTCGCCGCTTCCGTCATACTGTTTGCGGTGTCGTTCGCCGTACTCTACGGCCTCAACGCGCTTGCCGCCCGCCGCAAGGGAGCACGCTGATGATCAACGCCCTTCGCTGGATCGTCTTCGCCATCGCGGCACTCGCGATGAACTTCCCGATCCTCGTCACGCTCTCGACATCGCTCAAGAGTGCGCGCGAGCTGTCGACCAATCCGGGCCTGTGGGTGTACGCACCGACGCTCGACAACTACGCCGCGGTCTTCAAGGTCTCCGACCGGCTGAACATCTTCCTCTATCTCGCCAACAGCGTCGCGGTCGCGGCACTCGGCACCTTGCTTGCCGTAGCACTCGCTCTGCCCGCGGCTTATGCGATCGCCCGCGGCAAGGTCGGCGAGCGCACATTGTTGCCCTTCATCGTCAACCTGCGCGCCGTGCCGCTCATCATCTTCGCCATCCCGCTCTACATGATGTTCCAGTGGCTTGCGCTGCTCGACACCCGGCTCGGCCTTGGCCTGATCCTCACCATCGTCAACCTGCCGCTGGCGCTGGTCATTCTGGTCAACRCCATACGCGACCTGCCGGGGGAATTGGACGAGGCGGCACTGATGGACGGCGCAACGCGCTTCCAGATCCTGACCAGGGTCATCGCCCCGCTCTGCCGGCCGGCCATCGTCACCAGCCTGATCTTCGGCTTCATCACCGCCTGGAACGAGTTCCTGTTCGGCCTGATGCTGACCACGTCCAAGGCCGTTCCCATCACCGTTGGCGCCTCGTTCTTCTTCGCCGCCAGCGGCGGCGGCGTGCAATGGGGCGTAGCCTCGGCCGTCATGATCGTCGGCGCGCTGCCGCCGATGCTGCTCGGCCTCATCATGTATCGCCAGATCAGCGGCTCGATGACGGCAGGCGCGGTCAAGGGCTGAGACAGTTTCTTCGGAGAATTCAATGAGCACGATTTCACTGGAAAAAGCCGGCAAGCGCTACGGCGGCACAGAGATCATCAAGGATCTCGATCTCGACATCGCCAATGGCGAGTTCGTCGTCATCGTCGGCCCATCCGGTTGTGGCAAGTCCACGCTTTTGCGCATGATCGCCGGCCTGGAGGAAACCACCTCTGGCCGTCTGCTGATTGACGGCCGGGACGTCACCAAGGCGCCGCCGGTCGAGCGGCAACTCGCCATGGTGTTCCAGTCCTACGCGCTCTATCCGCACATGACCGTGCGCCAGAACATGGGCTTTGGGCTCAAGCTCGCGAAACTCTCGTCGGATGCGATCAAGGCCAAGGTCGACCAGGCCGCCGACACGCTGAAGCTCACCCATCTGCTCGAGCGCTACCCGCGCCAGCTGTCGGGCGGCCAGCGCCAGCGCGTTGCCATCGGCCGCGCGATCGTGCGCCAGCCGGTCGCCTTCCTGTTCGACGAGCCGCTGTCCAATCTCGACGCAGCGCTGCGGGTCGACATGCGCCTCGAGATCGCCAAGCTGCACCGGGCACTCGGCGCCACCATGATCTACGTAACTCATGACCAGGTCGAGGCGATGACGCTGGCCGATCGCATCGTCGTGCTCAAGGAAGGCCGCGTCATGCAACACGGCAGCCCGCACGAGCTCTACGAGCGGCCGGCCAATTTGTTCGTTGCTCAGTTCATCGGCAGCCCAAAAATGAACGTGCTCGCCTGCGCGCCCTCTGATGAAGGTAAGCTCGACCTTTCCGGGCAGGGCGCACTCGCTCTCGCCTTCTCCGGCACGCCAACCCAGCTCGGTGCCCGCCCCGAGCATCTGACGCTCGTTTCGCCCGAGGCCGGCAACTGCCGCGGCACGGTCGAGGTCGCCGAATATCTCGGCGGCAACACCAGTGTCTTCGTGCGCAACGACCGGCTTGGTCTGATCAACGTCAACGCGCCTGCGGATGCGCCGGTGCGCATCGGCGAGACTGTTGGCATCGCCATCGACGGTGCGCGCGTGTCGTTGTTCGACGCTGAGGGTTCCGCCATCGCCCGCGCTGCCTGATCGCTAAATATGCGAAAGCGACAGGCGAGTTTTGCCTACAATCCGTGACCTTCAATTGCCGAGCAATTCGAAACGCTCGCAGGATGATCAGTGCCCCAGGGCGATGCGTCACCGGTTGCGCTCGTGGCATGGGCGCTGGCGCTGCGGTCCGCGCCGCCCGTGAAGGCGCAAACATCATCGGCGTCGGCTGGATCAAGGATCTCGGTGAAAAGACCATCGCCGACATCGTCGCTGCCAGTGGAAAAGCCACTTTTGTTTATGGCGACGTCGGCGAGACTGACGCCTGCGAAAAGATGGTCAAAACAGCCGTTGATAGCTATGGCAGCCTCGACCTGGCGCTCAACAATGCGGGCGTCATGGACGGCGTCTATTCGGGCGATCCGATAGACTACCAGGCACAGAAGCCGCTGATTTTCGCCCCGATCCACAAGGCCACCGACGAGTATTGGGACCGTGTCTTTCACAGTGGCCTTTTCCGCTGCATGCGCGCCGAACTCATGCAGATGGTTGCGCAAGGGCGCGGCGGCCCGATCGTCAACCTGGCCTCCATCGCCGGCATGACTGGTCTGGCCGGAAATCCCGCCTACGTCGCTTCCAAGCATGCGGTCAACGGCCTCACCCGCAATGCGGCCATCGACTACGCGCCGCATGGCATCCGGGTCAATTCCGTCAACATGGCGGCGACCGACACTCCGATGGTCGAGCGCGCGGGGATCCTGGTCGCCGAGGCCACGAAGGCCAACAAATCGACTGGGCCTAACATGGGCCGAGCCAAGACCTTCAGCCTCCTTGCCTATGCGGACCCCAAGCAGCGTCCGGCAACCATTGCCGAGCAGGTGTCGACAATGCTCTTCCTTCTATCCAACGAGGCGTCCAATCTCACCGGCGGCGTGTTCCCGACCGAAGGTTGCTGGACGTCGTACTAGCTGTTTAGTCCCGGCATTTGCTGGAGCGGACTGACGTGAACCAGTCGGGCTGGGAGGTCCACGCCGGCGTACGTTTCACTGGGGCAGTGCCGAACGCGCCACAATTCCTTCCCTAACCTAAGCCCTCCGGACATGCTGTTGCRCTGACGATCTGACCGGCCCTTGGTTGGCTGTTAGATTTCCCTCATCGCCTCACCATCAAAGACTCCGCTATCCGATAGGTCGCTGTCATCGTCCCCTTCGCCTCTTAGAGGGCCGACGGGAATACCACCCGCCAGCAGCATGTCTTTACTGAGCAGACCGGCATCCTCGAGCGACTCGAAGTCGGGCAGGTCGCGCAGCGTATTGAGCCCGAAGTGGGACATAAACGCCCGCGTCGTCACATAGGTATAGGGCGCTCCCGGTTGCGGGCTGCGGGGGCCGGAGGCGATGAAGTCTTGCGAGCGCAGCACACCTATCAGATCGCGGCTGACTTCCTTACCTAAGAAGGATGACAGATCGGCACGGGTGATCGGCTGGAAATAGGCGATGCACATCAGTACGAGACTTTCCGACTGCGACAGGGTTTTTGACCCCGGCCCGCCATCCGCGCCCTGCCCGGTGGCTGCCCGGATTGCATCGGAATAGACCCGGCGGGTCCGATGCTGCCAGCCGCCGGCAACAGCGACCAGTTCGTACGGCCGGCTACGCAACTCGTTGCGGATGTCATCGATGATCAGGTCGATGCTGCAGCATTTGCCGACTACACGCGCCAAGACCTCAGGAGACACCGGCTCACGTGCAGCGAAGATCACGGCTTCGACCCGGCCCATCCATTCGCGCCAGCGCAGATCCGCCGGCAGATGCTCAAGTTCAGTGTCCAGCTGCTTCGGCTGGGCTTTGTCTGCTCTTCGGCCGGTCTGATCAGCCATCGCCTAGAGCCCGTACAGCCGAAACGTCGACCGCCCCGACAGTTCGCGCACGGCGTCGAACGTCCGCAAGCGCTCAAACAGTCGCCGCGACGCAAACCGTGACAGGTTTCTGGTCGTCAGCGACCCAGAAATCGCGTCTTCATCGAGCAGTTTCTGGATCGCCTCCCCAGCCCCCTTGGCACGTAGTTTTGGCGCTACCGCCATCAACCGATCGGCGCGCCGGGAAATCTCTGCCCCCAGCCGGCAGGCCTCGGCGGCACCGTGCGCTAGCGCCAGGTACACCGACCGCTCAAAATTTTGCTCCCCAGGCCGGATTCTTGCGGCGATCCCGCGGCCGCCTTCGGTTCGGAAGGCCGGCGTAAAAACTTGCGCCATTAAAAGTGGTACCGGCATTTTCCAGAGCAGCTTCCGCGACAGCACAAGATCAGCCAGCCACCATCCGAGCGGCTCGGCATCGGGACGCACGGCAAGAACCTGCGTGGCGATCGCTGTGGCGGCGAACGGCGCCGATCTGTTGTCGCTGGATAGCGCCAAGTCGTTGATCTGCATGGGAATGGTGGCCAGATCCTCGCTCCAACGCAGGCCGAGTAATTCCACGATGCCGGCAAGGGTATCGACATCGACAACCGGCGGCTTGGATGCCAACCGCCGCCAGCCAGTTAAAATGTTACCGGCCGGGCCCACATCGTCGCCAGGCCGGGTCATAAGCACGGCATCGCGCAACGCCGCTTCATCTTCGGTTCGACCAGCGAGACGCACAGCTGCGGTGGCGCATTTCAAGGCTTGGCGTTGGCGCCACGCGCCGGCCCATGCTGGCTCGCCACGCACCAAATTGTCCAAGGAGTTCAGGGCGGCGCCAGCCATGAAGGCCGCTTCTGCGTCGCTTGCGACATGCCCGCGCCACTGCGCCCAGCTGGGGACGCTCGGGGATTGATGGGCGACAAGCGGTGGCGCAGCGGTTGGAATCATGTTGGGGAGTGTAACAAGCCTGTGCGCTTATTGCCATTGCTGGGCAGCAAACCGCACAGCCTGTTGGCAATCTACAACGACTGATAATGTTGCATTATCGCTCGTTATGATCTCTATTCCGAAAATGGCCTCTCTCGTCGAGCAAAACGCCGAAAAGGGTACTCGGCGGCGTTCTGCTCGACGACAGGAGGCGCGTGCAATTCCATCGCCGATAGGCTATCTAGGTATAAAATATACACGTAGGTAGATGGAACCTCTTTATGGCATTGAGCATCAAGGATCCCGAGACGGAACGCCTCGCCCGCAGCCTAGCGGAACGAACGGGCGAAACGATCACGGTTGCCACTCGCCGCGCTCTTGAAGATAGGATGCGCCGGCTCGGATCCGACACACGCAAGGCTGCGCTTCTCGAAGATTTGGCTGCCAGCCGGCGGCGCTGGGGCACCATGTCAGTGCTCGACACACGTAGCGCCGACGACATCCTTGGCTACGATGAACACGGGTTGCCGAGCTGATGGTTATCGACACATCCGCAATTGTCGCGATCGCCAAAAACGAGCCTGAAGCGGCAACCTTCGAAAAGTTGATTGCCGACGATCCGGTGCGGCTCATCTCGACCGCCACGGTGTTGGAAGCAGCCATGGTGCTTGAGACGCGCTTCGGCGAACTCGGCGGGGCCGAACTTGATCTATGGCTTGCACGGGTGGAGGTCGACATAGTCGCGGTCGAGGTCGAACACGCCGATCAAGCGCGTCGCGCGTGGCGGCGTTATGGCAAAGGCCGTCATCCAGCCAGCTTGAACTATGGGGACTGTTTCTCCTACGCGCTTGCCAAGCTCGCCAATGAGCCCCTCCTCTTCAAGGGCAATGATTTCTCGCAAACTGACATCCGAGTAGTAGCGACAGGAAATGAACACTAAGAATTCACTCGCCACGTCGGCCGATAGCGATGGCGACGCTCTTCCCGACATCATCGATGTCGCGTTGGCGATGAAACAGCACCTGGATGCGGCGGTAGGGCCGAACACCTTGGTCATTCCAGATGACAAGCCCCCCTCTCCCACCCTGCTGCTCACCGAGGCTGCGCCTTCCGTCCGGCTTCCGGCGCAGCTCGATAGGCTTGCCCAACGCGCTCGCGGCTATGTCGAGGCGGCCAATTCCGCCAACACCCGCCGCGCCTATGCCGCGGACTGGAAGCATTTCGGCGATTGGCTCCGCCGCCAGGGCCTTGCGGCACTGCCGCCCGATCCCGAGACCGTCGGGCTTTACATCACCGCTTGTGCCTCTGGCAGCATCTCGGGTGGCCCAGGAGACGGCGCGGCAGCGCGTAAGGATGCCGTTTCCACCATCGAACGGCGCCTGTCGTCGCTTTCCTGGAACTATGCTCAGCGCGGCCTGTTCCTCGACAGGAAACAGCCCGCAATCGCCACAGTCGTGGCAGGCATCCGTAACGCCCATGCCCGGCCTTCCCGGCAGAAAGAAGCGATCCTGTCCGACGACCTCATCGCCATGCTGGAAACACTTGAGCGTGGCACTTTGCGGGGCATGCGCGACCGCGCGATGCTACTACTCGGCTTTGCCGGCGCCCTACGCCGCTCAGAGCTCGTCGGCCTCGACTGCGGCCGCGATCAGACACAGGACGGCCGTGGCTGGATCGAAGTCTTCCCAAGCAAGGGCATCCTCGTCACACTGCGCGGTAGGACCGGCTGGCGCGAGATTGAGATCGGCCGCGGTTCAGCTGATTCCACCTGCCCTGTCGTGGCGCTGGAAACCTGGTTAAACCTAGCCCGCATCGCCCACGGCCCGCTGTTCCGTCGCGTCACCGGGCAAGGCAAGCGCGTCGGCGCCGAACGGCTCAACGACCAAGAGGTTTCCCGTCTGGTCAAGCGCAGCGCACTGTCTGCCGGCGTGCGCGGCAACCTGACCGAGGGCGAACGCGTCAAGCTTTTTGCCGGCCATTCGCTTCGCGCCGGCCTTGCCTCGTCAGCAGAGGTCGACGAACGCTACGTGCAAAAGCAACTCGATGACACAAGCGCGGAAATGACACGCCGTTATCAGCAACGTCGGGACCGCTTCCGCATCAACCTCACCAAAGCAAGCGGCCTATAGAAGCCGAGAGGCTCCTCCCTGCCGTAGAGAGCACGAGAGTTCGACTTGCAGTGCGGCAGGAACATTGATTCGCCGTTTTGGGTACGACTTGAGAATAGCCGGTGAGGAATTGCTGCAGCTCCGCTGACCTTATCCTGCCCTGGCCTGGGGCCCTCCCCTGCCGCGCAACAGCGCCATCAGCACCGGTCCGATGGAGAACTCCCCGGCATTGGCCTTGGCTGTGAGGCTGCGCAGGTAGCCGCCGGGGCTGGCAATCGCCTCACCCCGCTGCAGCATTGCCGCCACCATGATCGCTGCGTCAACCGACCCCATCGCCTCGCAGGCTTGGTGCCACGCATCGGGACTGACGCCGAGCGCTCTGCCCACCAAGTTTGCCGTTTCCACCAGGTCAGCCCAGCCCGAAATGCCGTTTCGTGCGTAATCGGTAATGTCAGGGCATGCACGCAGCACCATGCCAAGCGGATATCCCGTTGGTGGCTGGTTCTTGATCACCAATTTCACGGCAGCAGTTGTCCACTGCGCTTTTTCTGGGCTGGGTTCAGATTCATGAGGATGTGTATCTGAATACTGTATGTGGCGCTCGAAATGAGACTCATTGGCGCTTGGTTTTTCAGTTTTAACGTGATTTTCCAGTGTCTTGCGCACCTCTTGGGCAACCAATGCAAACTCAGCGGCAATTGGTTCGAGCTCAAGGCGCGTCGCGGTGCGTGGAATGGCGTCTGCGATCTCACGATACCTTATGTGAAGGCGCTGCCAATCGGCAGTGATGCCCTCCTCCAGGCCAAAGGCGATCATCTTGGCGATGTCGCGGCGCAGGATGGTGATACGCTCGCGCACCAGCAAAAGCGCCCTTCGCTCGGCCCTGACAGTCTCAGCCAAACGCTCGAACTCCTCAGCACGTGCTAGAAGGGGGGAGAGGTCGAAACCGAAGGCCCACTTGATCGCCCCGTCAAAACCCTTGCGGGCGTAGCGCTTGCCATTTGGGCTGTCGCGGCGCACCACAAGGCCACATTCGACAAGTACCGACAGATGCCGCCGCAAAGTAGCGGGCGCCATGCCATGCGCACGAAGCGCAAGCTGCGTGTTTGATGGAAACACCACTAGCCCCTCCCCTTCCACGAGATCCGTGTCCGGATGGAAGCTCAGCAGCGCATTCAAAACAGCCAAAGCGCGATCGCTCGCCCCCAGCAATCCCTTGGCCTCACAGACCGTGCGAAACACCTGCCATTTGTTGGCACTGGTGCCGGGCGCACATCTGTCGGCTGCTAGTTGCCCTGCCACTATGGCAAGCGTCAGTGGCCGCCGCCCAAAGGGCGTCGTCGAGATATGATTCTCCATCATTTCCTTGCCTTTCAACGAGGCAAAAGAAATCCGCTCACCTGTTCGGTGCCGCAACTCTTGACAGTGATTCGAGGAAATGCGATTCTCTAGGTGTTCAAGCTACGAGAAGGGCTTCCACGACGGCAACGTTTGGGGGCCTTTTTCTTTTGCGGTCAGTCTCCTGTTTCAGTTTTTTCCGAATCCTTGAAAGCCCCATAGAGGCGTCCAAGATTCGCGGATATCCAGCCGCCAAAGCCTGCGGCATCCTTGTTTTTCAGGGCCAAAGTGTAGGTTTTGCCATTCGACTTGGCCGTCACGCTCACTGATTTGTCGGCTGGCGCCCATTCCAAGGACGGGCCTTGTGGAGCTGCCTTACCCGGTTTCTTCGTGAGTGCATCCATCACTCCTTGGAATCGGTTGTCGCTGGAGGCGTCCCTCATTGGACCTTGTGAGAGCATCGAAAGAAGGTCTGGAACCTTTGGAGCGATCGCCAACTCGGCCAACTCCATCCAGCGCCGACGACCAACTTCGGGCGCAGCCCCGATTGCCTCTATCAGCTCGGTAGGCACTTGGCGCGCAACGCTGATCATTTTTGACAGTGCGGCCTTGTCGACGCCAAGCGCTGACATGATCACGTCTCGTGCGAACGCACGGTCCTCAAGGCGTGCAGCAAACAACGCGCGTTCGATGAAAGACAGGTTGGTCCGCGCGTTGTTTTCTTGCCCCTGGCTGACCACCAATTCGTCGTCGGTGAGGTTTCGAACGACCGCACGAACCTTAATGCCTAGCTTGGAGACGGCTGCCACCCGGCGATGGCCATAGGCCACCTGATAGCGACCTTTGATCTCTGGATGGGGCCGAACAAGGATAGGAACCTGTTGTCCGTGGTCCTTGATCTGTTCCACCAGCAAAGACAGTTCTGCCACATCCATAGCGAGACGGTCGCGCACCATCGATGCGTCAACGAGCGCTGTCTCAAGTTCGACAACGGTGTTGCCCTCGGCCATCTGGCGCTCAAGATCGTGGGCGCGTTCGACCTTCTGGGTGATGTTTCCAAGAGTCTTGGCGATACCCCCGATCGGGGCAGTGTTGCGCACGCCAGCTGGCACCATCCCGGCAATCGGCCGTGAAGCCGAAAGTGCCTCGGAAGGTCGTGGTGCCTCTCCGCCTGCCGAGACTTCAATCAGGTTCTTGCGCGCCATTATTTCCTCCCCCAAGTGGCCTTGAGAAGATCTTCGATCTCCGAGTTGACCTGGTTGAGCGATTCCATGGCACGGTCGTAGGTGCCGCGGGTGAACTGGGCGCGTTCCACTTCGTAGAGGGTTTGCTTAGTAACCCCTGCATCCGAGATCGCGGTAGACTTCAACATCGGACTCTGAAGCATACGGTTGCCGAAGATCGCTCGCATGAAGCCCGTCATCTGGCTTTGCGGCCCATCATTGGGCTCAAAGCGGGTAACGAGATAGCGCATCCAATCATAGCTGGTGCGGCCCCCTGCTCTCTCCACCACTGCCATAAGCTCGCTTGTCATGGCCAGGAACTGGCTCATCGACATCACGTCGAGCATCTGTGGGTGGACTGTGATCAGAACTGATGTCGCGGCACATAGCGCTGACATCGTCAGGAACCCCAGCTGCGGAGGGCAGTCGATGATCACGACATCGTATAGGCTCTCGATGGGCGCCAACGCTTCGCCAATTCGGGCAAAGAACATGGACGCAGCCTTCCCAGAAGCAATGGCGGTGGGCGTTTCGTGCTCAAACTCCATAAGCTCGAGATTGCCAGGGATGATGTGCAAGTTGGGGGTGTAAGTCGCACGAACGATATCGGCGACCGGGCGCGGATCTTCATACCTGATCGCCCCGTAAAGGGTCTCACCTTCGCCAACATCGAGCTCCGGCTGATGACCAAATAGCGCCGACAGTGAAGCTTGTGGGTCGAGATCGATCGCCAGAACCTTATAGCCCCTTATGGCGAGATATTGGGCAAGGTGCGCCGACGTCGTGGTCTTTGCCGAGCCCCCCTTGAAGTTCATGACGGCGATCACTTGGAGCTTCTCGCCAGCTCGCCGGTTGGGGACGTATTTCTGGGCTCCATTCTTCTCGTCGAGGGTGACGCGAATCCGGTCCATATCTTCAGGCGAGTATACGCGGCGGCCGTTAGCTAACGGCACCGGGCCATAGCCTTCGGAAGCCACTTGCCGCAGATACCCTTCGCCGATGCCGATGTAGTAAGCGGCCTCAGACGGCGTAAACTGCCGGATCGTCTTCTGCGAAGAAGGCGGAAATATCTTCTGCTGATGAAGCTGTAGCTGCCGTGACAGTTCCTGCGAATCCGCAGACAACATGGACGGAAGATGCTCCTGCTCGTTGTGTAACCTGTTCTGCAACATCCCTCAAACCTTGAACTGCGCATTTCGTGAAGAAAGAAGCCAAACTGCGCAGCTACAGTATGGCCCGATTCGTAAAGATTTGACAAACACTTAACCATAAGCGCCGCCAGTCGGTTGTCCGCGGACAACTCCAGCTTCCGGATGGCAAGTTGTCCGCGGACAACATAGTCGCATGCGTGCTTGAGATCGAAGCGACGGCCACTCCTCTGGAGCCGTTAAAGTGCCKGGTTCGCAGCCACAAACTGCGCCACAGCATTAATCGCCAAGGGGGAATGCGATAGTATTGTGGCTGGTGCTGCGTCCGCCCAGTTCTTCGGCAAAACAACATTACTTGCAGCCGAGAATGAGTTGCCAGTTCACGATGACTCCAAAATCCGCAACTGAACCTCGCCAGGAGCCAAGTCCGCGGAAGGCGACCGGCTCTGGGTAGTCTAGGTTCTCGATCGGCGCACAGCTAGCTCCATCGGTGACAGCTTTCCGAGAACCTGCCTCCGCGTGCCACGCTTGGCTCTGCCCAGGTGGTTGTCCGCTACACTTGCCGGAGGGCGGGAGCGGGGCTACGGAACCTCCGGGACTGAGTAAGGCCGCCTCGCGGGAAAAGGGAACTGGACTGAGCCCAATGTCCATCGGCTGCTTCCGACGATGACTGCGTCGTGCTGCGCCGCAACGTAAGATTGGAGCACGGACATGTTGGATCGTGGTGACCGGCAGTGCTTGCTCAAACCCACGCCTTGTCCGCTTTTGGTGGTGCCAACACGCTAAGCCAATGCCCAACTCATATCCGGAGCGACGATTGGATCGCGTTCAACGTCGTGCCGGAAACACAATTCGCGGCGAGCTTTCCTCTTCCCGCAAGACGCCAACAACACAGCCGCCGCGTCCTCTCGCGAGCCGTCGTCGGCATCGAACAGGATGTCAAGCTCCACAAAGCTCCGTGGATTGGACGCGTGGCGCTCGCATAGGGGACAGGCGTCGCCCAGCCTCTGCTCGAAAGTTGTAACCGTTCATGGGGGGAGCCCGGCAAAAGGGCAGGTATGGATGTCCACCTCATTCGGGCTAGCGACTTTAGCCTTGGTCTCGCGCCGATTGCCTGACGGCGAACTAGTCGAATTGGCGGTTTAGTCGCCCCAACGGCGATGTCAGCGCGCGCACGCACCAGCTGGTCAAGGCACCAACAGAACTGCCACTGTCGCTTGCCGGGATTGTCTATAACCAATCTTGCCATCATTCACGTCCGGCTGTGACACGGAACGGGCCTTGCCGCGTTTTTGCTCGGGGCCGCAATGACGAATTGGCAGCTGCTATATGCGTCCGTTTTCAGTCAGCTCTTGCTGTCGCTGCCACGGTACACGCTCGCCATGCATTGCGAAACGATGCCCTCTAGGCTCATCTTTTCGGCGACGGAACCGGAGCCTTCGAATGTCAGGCTGAACTGGGCCGAAAAATGCGATCGTGGATCTCCGACAATCTCGTGCAGTTTAGCGTGGCAGTCTTCACATCGTTGCCGGCGCAAATCGTTGCCGTCGAGGCCGCGCAGGTCGCTTGATGGGGCGGACATGGAGATAAGCACCGGAGTGTATTCTTCGACCAGTTGTGTCCGTTTCGGGTGAAGGCGCGTGCGTGACCACCGGAAAAATAGATATGGGTCCGATAGCCGCCCAGGCGACGCCTTCTGGTGCCCACCTCTGTCGTGCTACACAGTGCGATGAACTGAAACGGCATCATGGGATACTCGATTTCCACTTTGGCCGATGCTCCAAAGTCGCGCCGGCCTTACGCCGCTGCAGAAAGTGGCTTTTAGGCCGGGAGTTGCTATATCGAGTGGCACCTCTTTGGTGTCGGCCCAATTGCCAAGCTCGCGACGAGGCGTGGACGCCAGTTGCAGGTCCTATTTCGTTCTAGGAGTGCCGATGCTCTCAGAAATCCTCTCTACAAAGGTCATCGCGTCGTCCGACAAACGCAGGCTGTGCAAGCAATATGACAGTGATGCCATGGCTCGCGCCGGCGGCGCACTTTTGCGCTCTTTCTCTCAGGTCAGCGCATAAATCTGGGCGTTGACCCCTTTTCGCATACGAGCGCCTGCGATGGTGATGACATCGCTGGACAGGYGGCTCCAATTGACAAAAAGTAGCCTACGGATAAGCCGGGAAGGCTGCCGTATTGAAGACTAAGCGGTTCGCGTCGAGGCTGGTGGTCGCACTTTCGCGCTCCCGTGGCTGTCTGCTTTTGATGATCGGCCATCGGACCTGCATCGGCGGGCAGGGGCCGATGAGAGAGCCAGGGAGAGGGCGGTCGATTGCTTCCTCGCTCGCTCGTAAAGCTCTGAATAGCCTTGCTGATTTTCACGATGATAAAGTGAAGGCGCTTTTCACTAAAGTCACAGCGGGCCGGCACCGTGCATCTTTTCTCTAGCGATAAGCTCTGGGAAGACGATCCCATTCTCGACCAATATTGGCTTCCGCGCAATCCCGTTCGGCCTTTCATCGAGCACTTCTTTGGAAGGCCAATGCAGATGTTGTTTTTGGGTCCAAGGCCTCTGCGATTGGACTTTACGAACGGTCGCAGGCGCTAGCGGTCAGTTCCATGCGTAGCCCAGCCCGAACTGTCGGTGCACATTGACCTCAGCCGGTGTCGCACAGCCGGCTAAGCCATAAAGTAGGATGGTCGTGGCCGCGCGTACGCCAAATAAGCATGCCGACGACGATGCGGTCCAAATCTCATAATGCATGCTGTTCCACGCTGGTTGCAGACACAGAGATTCTCGTAGCGCGCGCAACGTTGAAACAGATCTTATCTGGCGTTGTAACTAGGAAGGTCCCATAATCGCAGGCGAGATCAGTGGTCAGGAACGAACCGCAAAGTGAGGAGTCGTGGCAAGATGTTTGCCGTGGGGAAGTAGAAAGTCCATAGATCAGGCTGAAAGCGGGGCAGGTGACCATGCATGGTGAAGTATGTCCACTCGCCGCCGGAATGGGAGAGCCGACTGACAGCATCGTGCGTTCCGGATTGACCAGCCAATGGGCGGGAACGAATGAAAGCATTGGATTGCGGCAATCGGCAACATCAATCCGCAAATCTGACGAACCTGTCGAGGTCCTATTGCCCGCTTCTCAGTTGATTATGCCACTTACATTCGACACCAGCCGATTGCCGGGCGAGCATCAATTCGAGGCGTGGCGCGCATATCAGTCATCGGTCATCGACGTTTCGCCGAACTTGTCGGCGAGGGACGGTTTCTGCTTTAGGCAGGACGTATGGGATCTTGGACCGCTGGCGTTTACGACCGCGCAAATGCCAGGGCCGCTTGTGCCGCGAACGTGGCGGCATCTGCGCAAGGATCCGCTGGACCATTGGTGCCTGGTGCTGCCCGAGAGCCACGCCGCGCGGATCGCCGGCAATCAACCAAAGCAACTCTATATCCGCTCACTGGCGCGGCCCTATGAAGGGAAGGCGGCCGACAGCAGCGTATCTACCATGTTCATACCGCGCGACCTTTTGCGTCCCATTTCGGGCGTGCTGGACAGCCATGGCGGAACCCTGCCGTCGGCAGGGCTAGGGGGCCTTCTGTATGACTTTCTGATAGCTCTGGAGCGGCGTCTGCCGATGGTCGAGGCCAAGGACCTGCCGCAACTGATAGAGGGCATTCGCGCGCTTATCGTCGCCTGTATCGCGCCGACCTCTGATCGGCTTCGAGAGGCGAGCGAGCAGATAGCGACGACCGTACTTGAGCGCGTGCGCCAGACGATTCACCGGAATCTTCGCGCGCCCAATCTTGGCCCGACCATGCTTTGCAGCCAGCTCGGTATTTCGCGCTCCAAGCTCTACCGGTTGTTTGAACCCATGGGCGGCGTGGGACGCTATATCCTGAGGCAGCGGCTGATTGCGGCGCATGAAGCTCTGTCGGACCCATTGGAGAAGCGGAGTGTCGCGGCGCTGGCTGAAGAGCTTTGCTTTTCTGATGCAGCCAGCTTCAGCCGCGCCTTTCGCAAAGAGATGGGATACAGCCCGAGCGACGTCCGAACCGCGTCGCGCGGCGCCTACCCATCATTTTTCAGGCTGCCTTCGATATTTCAAGGGATGCAACTGGGCGATCTCGGCCAGGTCTTGTGTTACCTTCAGGTCTAGGGATTTGGTGACGGCAGGCAGAGCGGATGGCTTTACGCCGCCGCGACGTAGATCGCGATGACGTAGTAGAGCACGTAGAGGAGATAGGTCTGGCCGTTGCCAGTGTAGAGCCTGCGCATCGAGCCAGCCGCATTGATCGCAAGGCGCGACGAGCCGTTCCAGAACGCGTCCGCCACGGGCAGGATTACTGGGGTTAGGGCGCCTTGGTAGAAACGGTAGAACTGCGCGACGCCAAGCGGCGTGTCATGACTGCGGGCCCGCCGGTAGATCAGCCACGACAGTGTGAACAACAAGGCCGCAGCGGCTGTAGAGGCGACCAACACCGGCACAGGATTCCAGTAGCCATAGATGGTTTCCAGCGACATACCCTGCCAGACCAGCGTCGAGGCGAAATAGGGATCGATTGCTGAGGATACCGGTTCCATGAACAGTTTTGGCAGGAATGACAGCGCCAAGATCGCCAGGACCAATACGAATTGCGGCAAGAGCAACTGCGGCGGCGCCTCACGGACATTCTCTTGCGCCAGTTTGGAGGGTCCGAGGAAGATCGAATAGGCCAGGCGGAACATGTAGAGAAAGCCGATGAAGGTGGCGAGCACGCCGGCGGCCGCGAGCCCATACCAGCCCTTTTCGACCATGGCGCTGAGCAGCAGCCATTTGCCGCCGAAGCCGGCAAGCGGTGGCAGGCCCGACATCGAGATCAGCGCTATGACGACGGCTGCGAAGGTGAGGGGCATTTTCCGCGCCAGGCTGCCATTAGCTTCAAGCATCCTGTTGCCGGTCCGCAGGACGATGCCGGCGACGGCTAGGAAAAGGATGCCCTTGACCATCAAGTGGTTGGCAACGAGGTAGAGTGCCGTCACCCAGCCAAGGTGGCTCATCAGCGCGATTGCCGTGATGATGTAGCCAAGCTGGCTCATGCTGGAATAGGCGAGCAGGCGTTTCATGTCGTTCTGCTGCAAGGCCATGACCGCGCCTGCCACGGTGGTCAGCATACCGATCCAGCCCATGACATGGGCGAGTTCCAGGCCGGTCTCCGAGCGGATGGCGAGGTAAGTAACGATCAACAGTCCAAAGATCGCCACCTTGCTGACGACCGACGACAGCATGGCTGAGAGATCGTCGTCGGCCTCGGTATAGGCGCCGGGCAGCCAGACATGCGCGCCAATGGCGCCGGCCTTGATCAGGAAGCCAAGCGCTAGGAAGACGAAAGCAGCCTCGGCGACAGGGCCCGATGCGCTGCCGAAGGCCGCAAGTGCCGTGGTGCCATTGGCGGCGGTGGCAAGCGCGAAGCCAGCAAGAAGCGAAAATGCCGAGATGAGCGAAAACAACAAGAAGGGCAGGGCGTGGGGATGCGCGTTGCGCCCCTGGGCGATCAGGAAATACGACGACAGCGTGATCAGTTCCCAGCTGAAGAAGAATTCCAGGCTCGTTGAGGATCTCAGCAACGCGGTGATCGAAAGCAGCATGACCGCCATCAGTGGGAAATAGCCTGGGCGGGCATCACTGCGATAGAGAGCGGCCGAAGCGACAACCAGCCCACCCATCAGCAACAGCACCGCGAAAAGCCTGTTGAGGCCATGCAGGTCGCCGATCATCCCATTGCCGACGAGCAGCACCGCCAGAAGCATCAATGTGCATTTCACCCGACCTGGCAGCCAGTCGAGCGCGCAGAGCAGTCCACCGATGCACAGCGGCGCAAACAGCCATAGCGATGCTGCGCCGGCGATGGTCGCGGCGTAGTAACCGCTCGCTGCGAGTATGACAGCCGCGGCCGTGGCGGGTACCAGCGCGCGGACGGTGGGCCGCACCGGAGCCTGGTTGGGCACGGCGCGCGTCGCCTGCTTGAACCAGCTGAACATGTAGGCCGCTTCGAGCAATGACCCCGCCAGGATCAGGACGATCCAGCCATATTGCTGACCATTGGAAAGCTGCATCACCAGCTCCCATTTGGCCCAGAAGCCAGGGAAGGGCGGCAGGCCGGCGATGGCGACCAGAAGCAGGGCCATGACGAGCAGCACAAGCGGACGTCCTGCGATCGCGGACCAGCCTGGCACTTCCGCGCGTCCGACAGCGCCTGCGAGCCAAAACAGGCCTGCCTTGGCGAAAAGGTGATTGACGAACAGGCCACCGACAACGAGCGGCAGCGAGGCCTCGGCGCCGACCTTGTACAGCAGTGCGAGCGCCAGCATCAACAGCCCCATCTGCGCAATGGAGGAGTAGCCGAGCATTCGCTGAACGTTGGTCTGTTTCAATCCGATGAGGTTGGAAATCAGGAAGCTTATGCCGCCTGAAATCGCGATGATGCCGAGCTGGTTTTCGAACAGCGGCAAGAGCTTGAGCAGCGCGAAGAAGACGCCGGCCGAAACACTGCCCGATATCAGGGCGGCAATGCCGCTGGGGGCCGTTTCGTAAACGTCGAGGCCCCAACCGTTTGCCGGGAAGGGCTTGAGCTCGATGATCAGGCACGACAGCACCAGCAGCAGTGCGGTAACGCCGATCGGCCCGGCGATGAGGTCACGCCGCGCGATCATCTCGTCGATATTGAGCGTACTTGTGACGTGATAAAGCAACACCGAACCGAGCAGGAAAAATGTCGAGGCGAGCACCGTCACCATGATGTATTTGAAGCTCGCTGCGAGTGCGGCTGGTCCCCGGTCGAGGCCGAGCAACCCGTAAGTGGCGATCGAGACGATCTCGAGGAACACGAATAAATTGAACAGGTCGCGGGTCATCACCATGCCGTTGATGCCCATGACCAGGATCAGATAGAGCAGCAACGCTGCATAGCTGTCGCGCAGCCGTGACCACAGGTGCCAGGCGCCCAAAAGCGCCGCAACATTGACGCTGAAGGTGAAGATGCCTTCCCATAATCCGAAGCGCAGATTGATCGAGAATGGTGGTGTGCTGCCGGCAGTTAGCACCTCGATCGTTGGGTGGCCGTTGTGAAGCGCCCACAGGTTGGCACCGGAGATCGAGGCGATGCCGACAAGGGCGACTAAGAAGGCTATGGCCGGCAAAGGCTTGGCGATTTTGTAGAGCAGGGGGATGAGGAAGCCGCCGCCGAGGCCGAGCAGGAAAATGTTCAGCGGCTGCAGAAGGGCCTCTACCATTTCGACTCCGTCAGCGCGTCGATGGAAAGGGTTTTCTTGGCGTCATAGACGCGGATCGCAAAGGCCAGCATGACTGCAGTCACTGAAAAGCCGATGACGATGGCGGTGACCACCAATGCTGCAGGTATGGGGTCGACGGCGCGTGAGGTCGCTTCTCCAATGCCGAGCGCCTTGTCGATGATTGGGGCGGTATGTCCGGTGACGTAGCCAGTCGCGACCATGACGATATGCAGCCCGGTGTCGATCAGGCTGAAGCCGATGATGATGCGCAGGATGTTGCGGTGCCTTAGCATGCCCCACATGCCGATCAGCACGAGCAAAAAACCTGTTGCCAAGAGAATGTGGGAAACCGGCAGGCTCATGGCGATCCCTCGCGGCTAGCTGCGGAAACGGTCGATGATGACGCTGAGTTCAGCGCCGACCTTGATGCCGAGCAAAGTAGATATCAGCGGAATCGCGCCGGCGCTGAACAGCGCACCGAATTCGCCTTTGGGCAGGATGTGGCTGTCAAGGAAACCTGCGGCGAAGATAAGTCCGAGTATTCCGATCGAGACATAGAGCACACCGGCCAGCGATTCCGTGATGCTCAGGAAGCTGTGGCTCAGTCGCGATGACGGTTTGGCGAGCAACAGCAGCATAACCGCAGAAGCGACGACCGCGCCGCCCTGAAAGCCGCCTCCGGCCGAAAGATGCCCGTTCATGATGACATAGGCCCCGAACAGGAAGATCAGCGGCAAGATGACCTCGGCTCCATTTTCTACCAGTTCACTGGCGCGGCGAGGCTCCGGTTCTGGTTCGTGCTCTTCTTGCTGGGTGCCAGGCTTGCCGGCGAGAAGAATGCCGACACTGGCGGCGACCATGAACAGCACGGCGACCTCTCCGAGCGTATCGAAGCCGCGGAAGGTGATGAGAATGCCGGTGACGACATTCGGCGCCCCAAGCTGCTGCGGCACGACGGTCAGATAGTGTTCGGCGAGTGCCGAAACGCTCTGCCGTTCACTGTAATCACCCACCATGCGGGCAAAGATGCCCCCGAATATCAGCACGGCAAGTAACGAGAACGCGCGC
Source organism: Aminobacter sp. P4_D5 (assembly GCF_056401815.1). NCBI lineage: Bacteria > Pseudomonadati > Pseudomonadota > Alphaproteobacteria > Hyphomicrobiales > Phyllobacteriaceae > Aminobacter > Aminobacter sp. P4_D5. Next base: position 23,407 of record NZ_JBFUIP010000012.1, read on the forward strand.
TTCATTCCGGATTGCCCTCCTTGGCGTCGTCCTCGTCGCGCAAGGCGTCGACCATGGTTGAGGGCGCCATCGGCGTGCGGATTGCGTGCGCAGCTCGGGACAGGGCGTGCGACGACAGCGGATTGGTCATCAGCACGAAATAGGCGATGATCAAAAGCTTGAGGGCCCAGTCGGGATGGTAGATGCCGAGGCCTGCCAAAACCAGGATGTTGCCTAGTGTCGAGGCCTTGGTGCCAGCCTGGATGCGGGTGAAGGTGTCGGGCATGCGCAGCAAGCCAAGGCCGGCCGAAAACAGGAAGAATGCGCCCACGAGCACGACGATGCTGCCAATCAGCTCGGCCATGTCATCCCTTTCCGCCGCCGGTGCGGCGGATTGCGTAAAGGAAGATCAGCGTCGCAAGGCCGGAACCGATGGCCGCTTCCGCCATGGCGACATCGGGTGCGGCAAGCAGGACGTAGGATACCGCTGCAAAGAGGCTCGCCAGTCCCGCGCTGACCATTGCCGCCATGAGGTTGTCGAGGCAAACAGCAAGAACCCCGCTTACCAGGATGCTGCCGCAGACCAAAATAACGAGCAACTCAAGCATGGCGGTCACGGCCCTTTTTCGAGAAAGCGGGCAATGGCGAGCACGGCGAGAAAGCTCAGCAGGCCGTAAACGAGGGCTACATCGAGATAGACGAAGCGCCCAGAGATATGAGCGTAGAGCGCGATCAGCGAGATCGAGACGACAGTCAGCATGTCGATGGCGACGACGCGGTCGATCATGGTTCGGCCGATGATCAGCCGCACCACGCCGAACGCGATGCCCAAGAAGATCAGTACGCCCGCGACCTGAAGGATTGTCTCAGCCAAAGACCGCCTCCAGATGTTTCTCGAATGGACCGACGATTATCTTGGTCGCCTCGTCCGGATCCGTCGTCTGGACGTCCAGCCAGTGAATGAACATGGTGTCGTCCCTCACGTCCATGACCAGCGATCCCGGTGTCAGCGCGATCGAATTGGCCAATGCCAACCGGCCAATCGGCGACTTCAGGCGCATATGGACTTTGACGATGCCTGGGTGGATATCGATCCGGGGCGCGTAGACATAGCGCAGCATGTTGATATTCGCCTTCACCAGCTCGATGAAGAAGGTCGCGGTATAGGCAAGGAAATGCCATGCGCCGCGCGGCGACAGGTCGATGTGCCAGACATTGGTTCGGCGGGCGAAGATCCAGGCGATGACCAGTGAAATGACGGCACCCGTTGCAGCTATTGGCAGCGCGGTGGACGAGTTGATGATCAGCCAAAGAACAAACAGGAACAGCCACAACCCGAGAAAGCCTTTGGGTAGTCCAAGGGGACTACGGGGTGCGCGATTGTCGCTCGTTGGCGCGGTCATCCGCAACTCCTGCGTCTGCGACAAGGAAACGGAATCATCGGATCATGCTCGCGAGTGCCACCCCGCCGAGGATGCGCGAGGGTAGGTAGATGACCAAGGCTGCGGCACCTTCGATCGCCGAACCGCCGTCGGCAAGGATAGTGTCCGTCGCGCTGGCTTGATCGCCTTCGATCAGGTGCCGCATCAGGCCACTATCGCCGACAAGGCTTATCAACGTTGGCGAACTGGCGAACACACCGTGGGTACCACCGTCGAGATCCGACGCATCGAGAACAAGGATGTCCTTTTCTTGTAAAAGGGCAATATCGGAACCGCTGCCGACGCGCGGATGGCCACCGGCGATGCGCCTGGAAATGCTCAAGGCCCTGTCGCGGCGCGAGACGATTATAACAAACGGTCGAGGAAGTTCGCCTATGTCGCGGACCTGGCTCTGGAAAGCGTCGATGTCGATGTCGGGGGCAGCGAGCACCACGCCGCTCAGCCGCTTGAGGTATCGTCCTCGGCCTGTCTGCGCCAGTTCGCGCAGTGCTTCCATCACTACATAGGCACCCATCGAATGACCAACGAGTGTGATCCTGCGCGCTTTGGTCCGGGCGGCGATCTCGATCGTCTCGGCAAGCCCGCCACGGCCAACAACGGTGCTGTCCCGGTCATAGACATAGAGCGGGAGGGAACCCGCCGAAGGCCAGGCATAGTGCAGTGTCACCGCCCGGACATTGTAGTCGTGCGCAATCTGCGCGGCGCGGAAGATGCTGTCGGCGAAGTTGTTGTTGTAGCCATGTACGAAGATAAAGATTTCGCGATCTTCCGGAGCTCGTTTCAACAGTGCTGCGTCGAGTTGGTCGACAAACTTCTGGCGGTTTGCGATCGGCTGGTAGGTCAAAGCGGTAAAGTGGCGTGCTGGATCAGGCATGCGGCCAGTTTTCTCGACATCTCCTGGTACGTGATTTCTCGGGATGCCAATGTCGAATTCAGCGAAATTGAGAGTTTGCGAGCGTTCGGCTGAATAGGGCAGGGACAGGTTGTCTGATCGCGCGCGCGTTGTTGCAACAAAGACTGGCACGACCGCAGCTGAGGCCGTTCTGTTTGCCGTGGCGTCGAGACCCAAAACCGCGCGCGGCCCGCCACAACCGGCGAGCAGTGTTACGAGCAACAGGAGCTGAAATAGGCGCTTTGCCGACATGCCWCGTCCTTGCAAATTTACAGTAGATGAGAAGCAGCAAAACTGCCGGGCAGCAACCGACGAACAGGTTGTTCTGGCTTGAAATTGCAGAGTCTGCCCCGGTTGGGACAGAAGAACAGGACGTGACGCAAAATTGCGGGACTGCTTGCCAATCATCTGAACCCTTGAGTTCGGGCCAGATTGCGAAAAGGCGCGTTTCGGTTGAGGCACTCCAATTGCGATTCGATGCCAGTCTCAAGGGTCGCCTAGCTTATTTCGACTTGACGAGCCCCGAGAACCCCGCGACCGCTAGCAGGCTCAGGGCCCAGCCGACAACTGACTGGAAATAATAGTAATTCAAGGTGAGCACCCCGTTGGGTTGCGACGGGTCGGGGCGCCAATATTCTTTCTGGCCGATCTCCATGACCGGTAGCAGGGCGTCGAGGGAATACATCCACGCGTTGAATTCGGGGTAGCTTGAGGCTTCAGGCTGGCTCAGGAAACAAGAAAGCTGGTTCTGCCCGGCCAAAGCACGCCCAGGCATGACTTGACTGGTGGAAGGCATGTAGCGACTTTCGGTTTGTTCCAGCACGCACATCGTCCATTCCAGCGAGCGCAGGACGACGGGGCTGTTGGGCTTCAGGGCGCCGCTCCGTTCGGCAAACCCGAACACGGCAACCCCGATACCCCAGAACAAAGCGAGCCAAAGCAGGGCAAGCAGCGGCTGGCGGCCGTAGCGGACGGTCACGGCCAGCATGCCGTCGTTCAACGCCAGAGCGGACCGCAATACGGGGCTCTTTGCGCGTGCCCGTCTTGCGCGCCGCTGCAGCTTCTCTTTTGCGATAAGGACAGCGCGAGCGTCCTCGTCATGCCCCATCTCACGCAGTACCGTGGAAAGCTGCTCGTAAGGCTGCGGCCAGAAATCTTCCTTCCAGCGCTCAGGCACCTGGCGTGCCAGCCAGTCGAGCCGGCTTACCGCATCGACCGGACCGCCGATGAACGCGCCGTATTGGCAACGGTTGAGCAGCAGGTCGCCCTTTTTGGGCCAGGAGGCCTGTTCATCGTCGATCGCGCCGATTTCGGTGGCCGTCAGATCGAGCGTCCCCTGAACCGAGGCGCCTTGCCTAAGGAAGAAAGCACCGCTGATCCGGGCGCGATTGAGCCTCAGTGAATAGCCATCTGGCTCGACAAGCGTGACGGAGGTGCAATCGACGTCTCCGCCGAAATAGGCCCCCCGCATACGGACCTCGCCTTCGATCGTTGCCCCTCGCAGGGCAAGGTCGCCTCGCGCGGCAATGCCGTCGCCGTCAAGGGCGACCCCGCCGGGCCGTTTGATGTGAGCGCCAACCGCATTGACATCGGCGCCAAGGCGCGCTGCCGAAAGATTGATACCGCCACGCACTTCGGCGCCACGCAGCAAAATGCCGCCACTGGCTTCGAGCCCGTCGGCATTGATCGCAGTCCCATCAGTCGAGGATACCGTCGCCCCATCCGCCTCGAAATTGCCACCCAGGCGAGCACCACCAAGACGGATTTCTCCGGAAACGGTGGCGCCGCGAATGGAAAGCCCGCCGCGGGCTTCGAGCCTGTCAGCTTGCAGGCCAGGCAACGCCGAGCCGTCGAGAAACAGATTGTCGATGATGGCTGAGCGCAGAACAAGAGAGGCGTCGAAAAAGCAATCCTTGAGACGGATGTCGCGTGGAATTCGGCAGCCTTCGAGGTCCAGAACACCTGTCACTCGGGCCCCGCTGACGCTTAGCCCCTTTTCATGCATGCGAAAGCCATGGTCGCTGCCGAGAATGAGAAAGCGCAGAAGCTCCGCGCGCACGGTTCGCGCCGGGTCGTCCCAATCCGGACGCGAGCCGTCGCCAAGCCTGTCGAACTCCCCCGACTTCAGGTTCGAAACGATCTTTGTTTCGGCTGCGTTCAGTGGCTGGAAGTCGCTGAGGCAGGACTCAACTGGAATGGCAGGTCCGGCGTCGGGCGCCTGCTCGTTCATGAGCGCGCCATCCGTTTGGCGCCGACTGCATGGCCCTGCAAAGCGTGTATCTTCGGGTTGCTCCGGTCGGCGGCTTGCGCGCAGCAGAAGGCAATGAAAACGAGATCGCTCATAGTATCGTTCCTCTCGCTTTGGCTGTCGACCGGGAACCGAATTTAGCCCAAGTCTTTGCTCCGCAATACGATGCGGCCTGTCGTCGCTTTCGCGTTACTTTGCATCAAGCGCCCGAACTGCAAAGCCTGCATCGATGCTCGGCGCCAAAATAAGACGCAATGCACAGTTTTGGAATTCTAAGCTAATCCCGCCGGCGTAGCAGCACGTTAAACACATGGAACGCAGCGTTCATTGCTGTGCACAATGAGCGTATGATGCATTGGATAGCGTCCGTGCAGGGCTAGTTCCAAGATCGTCGGTCCACCTAGTCGTTCACGGCGCTTGCGCGCAAAGCTTTGACTCAAGGGGAGCAAGTCATGACCACCGCGAATGCCGCACCAAAGACGAYGATGCAGAGGCTCCTTGATGGCATCGAGCGCGTCGGGAACATGGTTCCCCATCCCGTTGTCATCTTTCTTATCCTGATTGGCATCGTTATTGCGCTGTCGGCCGTGATGGGCCTGTTTGGAACGGCCGTCACCTACGAGCGCATCAATCCAGAGACGCTCGAGATCGAACAGGCGAGCACGGCTATACGCAGTTTGCTGAATGTCGAGGGCATCCGGTTCATGTATGAATCGCTGGTACCCAACTTCATGAGCTTCACGGCCGTGGGCCTGATGATCGCCGCCATGATCGGTGCCGGCGTCGCGGAAGAATCGGGACTGGTTACCGCGCTGATCCGCAAGCTGGTGCTGGTGTCGCCGCGCTGGGCTTTGACCTACATCCTGTCCTTCGTAGGCATCCTCGCCTCCATTGCGGCGGATGCGGGCTACTTGGTGTTGATCCCACTCGCTGGCGTTGCCTATCTGGCTGTCGGACGGCATCCCCTTGCCGGCCTGGCTCTCGGATTCGCCGCCGTGGCGGGCGCGTTTACCGTCAATATGCTGATCAAGCCGCTTGATGCCGTGCTTGTCGAGTTCACCAATGACGCGGCTGCTCTCGTCGACCCCAACAGAACCATTGGCCTTGCCTCGAACGTCTGGTTCTCCATCGCTTCGGTGCTGTTTTTGACCGTGATCATTGCGTTCATCACCGACCGCATGATTGAACCGCGTCTGGGCGCCTACAAGCCGGAACAATCAAACGAAGGCGGCCCAGACGTCGGTGCTCCGCTCTCCGAGCAGGAATCGCGCGGGCTGCGTTTCGCCCTGTTCGGTTTGATCGGCCTGGCGGTGGTTTTCCTGCTTTTGACGCTGCCTTCCGGCGCACCGCTGCGCAATGCGACAACCGGCGAACTCATCGGCAACTCGCCGTTCATGAATGGCCTGATCGCGCTCATCATGCTGATGTTCCTGGTCACCGGCTGGGCGTACGGTATCGGAGCCGGCACCTTGCGAACCCTGACGGAAGTGATTGGGGCGATTGAGAAGTCGATCAGGAACATGGGCGGCACGATCTTCCTGTTCTTCGTCCTCAGCCAGTTCGTGGCCTACTTCACCTACACCAACATCGGCACGGTTATGGCGCTCAGCCTGTCCGGCGTCCTGCAGTCGGCCAATATCGGCCCACTTCCGCTGCTGCTCGGCTTCATCCTTGTCGTTGCCATCATCGACTTGCTGCTGACTGGGGCGATTGCCAAGTGGGCGATCTTCGCGCCTGTCTTCGTGCCGCTGCTGATGAAGCTCGGTGTCGAGCCGGAAGCGGTGCTTGCGGCCTACCGTGTCGGCGAYTCGCCGATGAACGCSATCACCCCGCTCAACGCCTATTTCGCGCTCGTCGTTGGCTTCGCCCAGAAATACGACAAGTCCGCAGGTGTGGGCACATTGGTATCGCTGATGCTGCCCTATGTCGTGTGGATGTTCGTGCTGTGGACCGCGCTGTTTGCGGTTTGGCAGATGCTCGGTCTGCCCTGGGGCCTGTGACCGCTGGCCCAGCCCGAAACCAAGCAAAACTCAAAACGATCGGATGAAACCATGAGCAACACCTCTCAACATCTCGACGTCGCCGCAGCCGAAGAACATCTGATGCGGTTCCTCTCGGTCGAAGGCGTGACTGGTCACGAGGCCAACATTGCGGCTGCCGTCTCCGATGCGCTGCAGAAGGTCGGCGTGCCGGCGTCGGCCATCCGCTTCGACGATGCCAACAAGCGGATTCCGCTGCCTACCGAAACGGGCAATCTCATCGTCGACCTTCCGGGCACACGACCCGGTCCGCGCCTCCTGTTTTCGACACATCTCGATACGGTACCGCTCTGCGCCGGTGCCAAGCCCAGGCGGGAAGGCGACCGGATCGTGTCGGACGGCACCACAGCATTGGGTGGGGACGCCCGCACCGGCGTGGCATTGCTGGTCGTGTTGGCGGAGACGCTGATCAAGCACAAGCTGCCGCACCCGCCGATCACCTTGCTCTTCACTGTCCGCGAGGAAAGCGGCCTGCATGGCGCGCGCGAACTCAACCCTGCCGATCTTAGTGGTGCTGTCATGTGCATCAACGTCGACGGCCAATTGGCATCGGACCTGATAATTGGCGCGGTCGGGCAGGAGAACTGGGAAGTCGAGATCAAGGGCCGCGCGTCTCACGCCGGTGTGGCACCTGAACGAGGCATCTCGGCGACGATGGTCGGTGCCATGGCGCTTGCCGAGGCGCGCAGTGCGGGCTGGTTCGGCAAGGTGGTCAAGCTTGAAGGTCACGGTACGAGCAATGTCGGCATCTTTGGCGGCAAGGATGGCAAACCGGCTGGCGACGCCACAAACGTCGTTACCGACTACGCCTACATCAAGGGCGAGGCGCGCAGTCCCGAGTCCGCTTTCGCGGCCAAGATCGCAGAAGGCTATCGCGACGCCTTCGCCAAAGCCAAGGCAGCTGTGGTCGACCACGAGGGCGACACCGCCGAGGTGAAGTTCAGCCACGTAAAATCTTACCCGCCCTTCAAGCTCGAGGAAGACACACCTGTCGTGAAGCGCGCCACCAAGGCGCTCAAGATGCTGGGCATCGAGCCGAATTATCTGTTTTCGAACGGCGGCTTGGATGCCAATTGGCTCGACAAGCACGGCATCCCCACCATCACCATTGGTGCCGGTCAGGCTGAGATCCACACCATCAAGGAATATGTGAACCTTCCCGAGTTCGAGAAGGGCTGCCGCATCGGCGTGCTCATGGCGACGCTGGAAGACTAGCGCGTTGCAGAGGCCGCATGCGGCCTCTCGACATCCCGCCGTCGACGCACTTTGGCCAATGTAACGGCCAGTGCCCGGCGGCGGTCTGCATCTGAAGGTTCGGCGGCCTTGTCATGGCCCAATGAGGAGCTGAGCGATTGAGTCCCATCGCCTACACTGCCACCATCATAGCCGTTGCCATTGTACTGTTCGTCTGGAACAAGATTCCGGTCGTGTTGGTGGCCATGGGCACCGCTCTGTCGCTGTGGGCGACCGGTGTCCTGACCCTTGGCCAGTCGCTTAGTGGCCTCGGGGACCCCGCCGTCATCTTTATCGCTTCGCTGTTCATCGTAAGTTCCGGGCTTGAGGTCACTGGCGTTACCGCCTGGGCGGGTCAGCTTCTGATCCGAGGCGCTGGCGAGGAAAGCCGCACACGGCTTCTGCTTTTGACCATGCTGCTTGTGTCGCTGCTCACGGCCTTGATCAGCGTCAATGGCGCGGTCGCAGCACTGCTGCCGGTTGTGGTGGTGATCGCGGTCAGGCTCAAGCGCAACTCGTCCCAGTTGCTGATGCCGTTGGTCTTCTCCGCGCATGCCGGATCTATGCTGGCATTAACCGGTACACCAGTGAACGTGCTCGTGTCGGAAGCCGCAGCTGACGCAGGCGTGGGCAATTTCAGCTTCTTTGAGTTTGCCCTTGTTGGCATACCGCTGCTGCTGGGCACGATGGCGATCATCGTACTGTTTGGTCAACGGCTTTTGCCCGAGCGCAATGGCGCCACGATGCCCGCCGATTTCAGTCGTCATGCCAAGACGCTGGTCGAGCAATACGGCCTCGCCAGCGGCGTCTATCAGATGCGGGTCCGCGCAAGCTCGCCCTATGTCGGTGCGGCTTCATCTTCGATCCATCTCGCTGATTATCCAGGCCTGCAACTGGTTGCTATCCAGGACGGCGAAACCGCAAGTCCGACCCGCAGGCCGGTTGTGGCGGAAGGCGATCATTTGCTGCTGCGCGGCGATGCCGAAACGGCCGCGTCGTTTGCCGCCACGATGCATCTCGCGTTTCGCGAGGAAGCCAAGCCCGGGCAGGGCGAAGAGACATTGTTCAACCGTCACTCCGGCCTTGCCGAGGTGGTAATCCCGCCGCGTTCGGGCCTTGTCGGCCACAAGGTCTTTCCGGGCATGGTCACCGACAGCGGCGACCTGATCATCCTGGCGGTGCAGCGTGCGGGTGCCGAGATCGCTGCTGACAGCGCCAGCAAGGATTCCGGCGGCATTGTGCTGCAAGCCGGCGACACTATGCTGCTGCAGGGCACATGGAAGGCGCTCGATCTCCATCTAGACGATCCGGACGTTCTGGTCGTGAGCTCGCCAGAGCTCGTACGCCGCCAGGCAGTGCCGATGGGGCCGGGCGCGCGTCAGGCCATCGTCATCCTGTTTGCCATGGTCATACTGCTCGCTACGGGCATAGTCCCGCCCGCGGTCGCTGGCCTGTTGGCCGCTGGTGCGATCATCATGTCGGGTATCATGACCGTCGAGCAATCCTATCGCGCCATCGGCTGGACTACGGTCATTTTGGTTGGTGCGATGATGCCACTCTCCACAGCGATGGTGGAGACTGGCGCGGCAAAGCTGATGGCCGAACATCTGGTGAATTTCGTTGGCGATGCTGGTCCGATTGCCTTGCTGGCCGGCCTGTTCCTGCTGACTGCGATCATGGGGCAGCTCATCAGCAACACAGCGACCGCGCTGATCGTGATCCCGATCGGCGTGGCGGCGGCGACCGCGATGGGCATCTCGCCTCGTCCGGTCTTGATGAGCACTGCGGTAGCGGCTGCCGCCGCATTCCTGACCCCGATCGCAACTCCTACTAACCTGATGGTGATGGGGCCAGGTGGCTATGCGTTCAGCGATTATTGGAAGCTCGGCCTGCCGCTGCTGATCTGGTTCTTTGTCGTATCGGTTTTCATCGTGCCGCTGATCTGGCGCTTCTGACAAGGACGGACGGACCATGCGCAGCCTGAATTCACACATGCATCTCAAGAAGGGGCCTTCTTCCATGACATTGCGTCGCCCGGCATCAAGACATAGTGCCATGCTCGGCATGGCCGCTGTTACAGTTGCTTCATTTCTCCTGGTCGGATGTCAGAGGGAAGAGGAGACGGTGGTGTTGCCGCCGCGTCCGGTGAAGACGGTAACGGTGTCATTCAGCCCAGAAGACACGTTCGGTTCGCTCATCGGCGAGATTCAGCCTCGGATCGAGACCAGTTTTGGTTTCCGTCAAGGCGGCGAAATCAGGGAACGCGACGTCGAGGTGGGCGATATGGTCGAAGTCGGCACCGTGCTGGCGCGCCTGGATATCGAAGACTCTCAGGATGCCGTGCGCAAGGCGGAGGCCAATCTGTTTGCGGCCCAGTCGAATTTCGACAACGCCGACATGACACGCAGCCGTCAACAGCAGCTTTATCCAGGGACCATCAGCCGGGCTGCGCTCGATGCTGCTATCGCGCAGTCGAATGCAGCGCGCGCAGGAGTAGACGCGGCCCAAGCGGGCGTGCGCGTCGCCCAGAACAATCTCGACAACCGCGTGTTGAAATCGAATGCCGCCGGCGTGGTGACTGCTGTTGGTGGCGATGTTGGCCAAGTTGTCGGTGGCGGACAGATGGTCGTGCGCGTTGCTCAATTGGCCGAAAAGGACGCCGTGTTCCAGGTGCCCGAAGCAGCGATCCAGGATGCCAACCGCGATGTGAAGGTCGAGGCACGCTTGTTGAGTAATCCAAATAGCTTGGCGACGGGTACCGTTCGCGAAATTTCGCCGACCGCCAATCCAGTTACCCGCAACTTCACCGTCCGTGTCGCCCTCGACGCCGTGCCCGGCGATTTTCGGTTTGGCAGTGCGGTACGCGGCATGATCCAGCTGGCGGGCGAGCCCGTCGCCCGCTTGCCGATGACAGCACTGTTCAACCAGGACAATCGGCCTGCGGTGTGGGTCGTCAACCCGGCTGACAGCACCACCAAGCTGGTGCCAATTGATGTGGCACGCTTCGAAACCCAGGACTTCCTCGTTTCGAGCGGATTGAAGGATGGCGACAACGTCGTTGTCGCGGGCGTTCAACAGTTACGTCCGGCGATGCCCGTCCGCCTGCTTGCTGGAGCCGCGCAATGAACGGCGGATTCAATCTTTCTGAATGGGCGATCAAGCGCCAGGGCTTGATTATCTTCCTGATGCTGCTCGGCGCCATCGCCGGTGCCATCTCCTATGTAAATCTTGGCCGTAGCGAAGATCCTGATTTCACGGTCAAGACGATGCTGGTCCATGCTGTCTGGCCGGGCGCCACGATCGAACAGACCACCGACCAAGTTACCGACCGGCTGGAGCGGGCGCTTCAGGCGGTGCCGCGCCTCGATACCTTGCGCAGCCTGACCAGTGCTGGGCAATCGGTCATCTATGTCAGCCTTGAGGATTCGACCCCGCCCGACGAGGTTGCCGACCTGTGGTATCAGGTGCGCAAGACGATCGGCGACATGCAGACGACCCTGCCTCAGGGGGTCCGCGGTCCCTTCTTCAACGACGAATTTGGCGATACATTCGGCATCATCTACGCTTTCACCTCTGCTGATTTCAGTGACCGCGAGGTTCGAGACTGGGCATACGAGGCCCGCAACCGCCTGTTGCGTCTCGACAACATAGGCAAGGTCGAGTTCCTGGGCACCCAGGACGAGACCATCTACATCGAGTTTTCGACCCAGCGGCTGGCAAGTCTCGGCCTTAGCGCCGCCACCGTAATCAGTACCATCCAGGCGCAGAATGCGGTCCTGCCTGCTGGTACCATGACCACCGAAGCAGATCGCACGATCCTCGAAGTGTCGGGCGATCTGCGCAACGAAAATGACATCCGCAATCTGAACATTCCTACAGCATCAGGCTTCGTGCGGCTTGGCGACATCGCCAGCGTGGTTCGCGGCACCGTCGATCCGCCGCAGCCGATGTTCCGCGTCAAGGGCAAGCCCGCGATAGGCATTGCTGTTTCGATGGAATCCGGTGGCGACATCCTCGAGCTCGGACGCAACATCGATACGGTGATGAGCCGGTTCGAACATGATCTGCCTATCGGCATCAACATGGTTCATGTCGCGAGCCAGCCGGAGGTCGTCACCAACGCCATCCGCGGTTTCACTGTTTCGCTGACCCAGGCCGTGATCATTGTGCTTGGCGTCAGCTTCATAGCGCTTGGATTCCGTGCTGGCCTGGCCGTTGCGGTGTCGATCCCGCTGGTGCTGTGCATGACCTTCCTTTTGATGGAAATCACCGGCATCGCGCTTCAACGGGTGTCACTGGGGGCGTTGATCATAGCGCTGACACTGATGATCGACGATGCCATGGTGGCGGTCGAAATGATGATGGCCAAGCTCGAGGAGGGCTATGACCGGGTAAAGGCAGCGTCCTTTGCCTATACCTCGACAGCCTTTCCCATGCTGGCGGGCACGCTCGTCACGATTGCCGGCTTCATCCCCGTCGGCTTCGCCCGCAGCGTGTCGGGCGAATATGCGCGATCGCTCTTCCTGGTGATTACGTTCGCGCTGATCCTTTCATGGCTCGTCGCCGTATTGCTGACACCAATCGTGGGCCTTGCGGTGCTTAAGTCGGGCTCAAACACAGGCGAAAAAACCGAAAGCGCACTCGTTCGAGGCTTCAAGAAGCTTCTTTATGCCTGCGTTCGGCTTCGTTTCGCCGTGGTTTTGGGCACGGCTGCGTTATTCGTCGTGGCCTTGATGGCCTCCCCTTTGATGAAGAGGCAGTTCTTCCCGCCGTCCGATCGTCCCGAACTGATGCTTCAGCTTGTTTTGCCGCAGAGCGCTTCCACGCAGGCGACAGCGGCCGAGGTTGAGCGTGTCGAGAAGGTTCTCGAGCTCGACGAGGATGTCGTCGACTGGAGCTTCTATGTCGGATCAGACGCCATTCGCTTTTATTTGCCGATGGACATCCAGGCCCCGGCGCCGTTCCGCGCTCAGGCCGTGGTCATCGCCAAGAGCGTCAAGGCACGCGACGCCTTGCAGGCGAGGTTGCAGAAGGAACTTGACGAGAAGTTCCCCAACATCGTCGCCCGTGTCTCTCCGCTGGAGATGGGACCGCCAGTGGGCTGGCCGGTCCAACATCGTATCAGCGGTCCAGACGTGGCCGGCGTACGCGACCTTGCATGGAAGGTTGCCGACGTCGTTGGCGACGTGAACGGGGTCATTGCACCCAATCTCGACTGGAATGAACCGATTAGGAAGGTCGTGATCGATGTCGATCAGGACCGGGCACGGCTGGTTGGGTTGAATTCGGCGGCAATCGCCCAGACGCTGTTTGCCACCGCATCGGGCCTTCCGATCACGCAGGTGCGCGATTCTATCTATCTGGTGAACGTCGTCGCTCGCGCCGCAGCCGAGGAGCGCACCAATATCGAGACGCTGCGTTCCCTGCAGATCCCGATCGGACCGAACCAGACTGTGCCGTTGTCCAGTATCGCCATGATTGAGTACCAGACGACGCAGCCGATCATCTGGCGGCGCGACCGAGAGACCACGATCACCGTCCAGGCCGACGTCAAGGAGGGCGTTATGGCGGAGAGCGTGGTGAGTGCGGCCGAGCCCAAGATCGACCAGCTTCGCAAGGACAACCCGAACTTCAACATCGAGGTTGGTGGCTCTGTCGAAGGTGCCGAAACCGGTATGGCTTCGGTGCTTGAGATGATCCCGCTGATGGCGATCATCATGGTTGTCATCCTGATGTTCCAGCTACAGAGCGTTCAGCGCCTGCTTTTGGTCATCAGTGTGGTACCGCTGGGACTGATCGGCGTGGTGTTGATCATGCTGGTGACGAATACGCCGGTAGGTTTCATCGCTGTTCTCGGCATGATCGCGCTGATTGGCATGATCACACGAAACTCGGTGGTGCTGATCGACCAGATCGACAAGCGTATTGAAGCTCAGGGAAAGTCCTGGAAGAGTGTTATCGATGTCACAGCCGAGCGTGTTCGGCCGGTATTCCTCACTGCCGGATCGACTATCCTTGGCATGCTGCCGATCATACGCGATCCGTTCTGGGCGCCGCTTGCCTTCACGGTCATCGGCGGCCTGGTGGTTGCCGCCGCCCTGACACTGATCTTCCTGCCGGCGCTGTACATCATGTGGTTCCGTATTCCGGCGGAGCGGGACCCGGCTGAGGCCAAGGCCCATTCGGCCGAGCCTGCGGTCGTGGCGGGCTGAGCAAGGCTGATAGGCTGAACCCACCCGGTCCTCCGGGTGGGTTGCCGGATGCCAGGCTTCGACACGGAAACCAAAATGACGGGACGACGATTTGGCCAACTCCATCGAGATCCGTCTTGAGGACGTTTCGCAACTTTTCGAAACGATGGACCCGTTCCCTTCCCGGGATCGCGAACTGGCAAGGGAGGCGGACGCCTATATCTTCGACTGGGCGCACGAATTGCCTCGCAATCAGCCGCTCGAAATCACCATTCACCTGCCGGCGAGTGCGGCGCAAAGTGCAGCCGTTCGTAGCCTGGATAAGTCGCTCGCCAATTTCTTCACCTATCGGGCGAGGATCGTCGGTCGCGAACTGAGTGACCTGTTCAGAATGGGGCGGCGTACACTCATGGTTGGACTGGCCGTCTTGGCAGCATGCCTGGCGATCGGCCAGACACTTGCCGCCTTGGTGCCAGACAGCGGCGTAGCGCATTTCTTCGAAGAGGGCCTGATTATCGTTGGATGGGTTGCTCTATGGCGACCGCTCGAGATTTTTCTGTATGACTGGTGGCCGATCGCCCAAAACAGGAAACGCTACCGGCGCTTGGCCGGGGCGTCAGTGCGTGTCCAGTTCTATAATGGCGCTGAAACGTCCGGCGCCGGATGTTGACGTTTGCCGCTACCGCCCAAAATGAAACGCAATGCATAGCCGCAGGATTTACGGCTAATCCCTTCCATGTGTTCGGCGCGATATGATTTAGCGCTCGCAACGCTTGGCGTTCGTTCACTCGTTTGAAAATTGGAGTTCGTCATGTCTGATCTGATCGTCATCGTCTATCCCACGGAAGCCAAGGCTGAAGAGGTGCGGGAACGCCTGCTTGAGCTGCAGAAACAATACCTTATCAAGATCAGCGACGCTGTCATTGCAACCAAGAACGAGGCCGGCAAGGTCAAGCTGAACCAGCTCCTCAACACGACCGCGGCTGGTGCGGCGTCGGGCAGCTTCTGGGGCTTGCTGATTGGAGTACTTTTCCTCAATCCGCTGCTTGGCGTTGCGGTGGGTGCCGCCTCAGGCGCGCTCGGTGGCGCCTTGAGCGATTTCGGCATCAACGATGCCTTCATGAAAGAGCTTTCGGCCAGTCTCCAGCCCGGCAACGGCGCGCTTTTTGTGCTGGTGCAGGAAATGACTGCCGACAAGGTGTTGAAGGAGATCGCCGGTTTTGGCGGCGTGGTGCTCAAGACCTCGCTCGACGAAAGCAAGGAGCAGATCCTGCGCGACGCATTGCAGAAGGCATCGGCCACGCCGGCAAGCTGAGTTTTTGAGTAGTTGAAGGTGGGGCGAATCCGCTCGGCCCACCTTCTCTGGCCAACATTCCGATCTTGACGCTTGAGTGCACCAGGGATCGAAACCGGCTGCACGGCCGCCAATGGTGCGGGCTTTATGCGCTACCGCTGAGGCCGCGCAGAGGGCAAAGGCGGGTGCGCCAAGACTACCTTCGTCCTCTTTCTCCTGCCGATGCTCTTGCGCCAAGAATTTGCGCAACGAGCCAAAATTGAGCTGCCGCCCCCTACAATGTTAGAATTTGYATTTGGTAGATTGCCATAAACCATCCTGAAAATCGTCTCTTCAAACCCTATGGTCGTCTGCTAGACTTGCTCGGCAAGCTCAGGCTGGGCGGGTGCTGCGAAGGGGATGTGGCAAGCGGGATCGACTATCGGCAAACACAGCTTTGATGCGGGTACTGTGCTGTCGCGTCGCTTTCTGAGGAGGAAAGGATGATGATTGAAGAGTGTGCGTTGGACACACACGAACGCTTTTCAAGCACGCCATCAAGTAGTGCGATTACCTCTGCTCCTGAATTGAAAATGGCCAAGCCGGCCAGCGTGCCGCTGCACGGGCTCGAATTTTCCACCTCAGACCTGCCTCTCAAGGACCAGTTTGCAAGCTGGCGCGACAATTTTGCGCCGATGCTGACGTTTGCCACCTCAGACAAGCCAGAGGCCGGCTTTGACGGCGAACAGACAATCTGGGACCTGGGAAGCTTGGCATTCTCCAGAATACGTACTGAAGCACTTCAGTTCGCCAGCCTACCTGGGCATGTCCGCCGCGATTCGCTCGATCACTGGATGATGACCCTTCTGCTTGATGGCCGCTCCAACACGGTTGGGCCGACAAGAGTGCTCGATTGCAACGCAGGCCTTGTGCAGATCCATCCGCTTGGCCGGCCTTTCGAAGGCGCCGTCAGCGACAGCGAGATGTTGATGCTGATCGTGCCGCGCGACTTCTGCCGCGATGCGGTTGGCACACTGGATGCCGCTGAATTCTCCGCACTCGACTCTGGAATGGGGCGGCTGTTCGCCGATTTCATGGTCGGATTGTCGACCAGCCTGCCGACGCTCAGTACGGAAGACCTGTCAGGGCTAGTCCCTGCCATGCGCGCGATGATCATTGCCTGCGTCGCGCCCACCGCCGACCATCTTGACGCTGCGCAAGACCCAATCGGAACGGTTCTCCTCGAACGGGCTCGCCGGTTCGTCTCGGCCAATCTGTACGATCCCGAGCTTGGCGCCGAAACGCTGAGGCGTGCGCTAGGCATTTCGCGCACTCGACTCTACCGCTTGTTCGAGCCCACCGGCGGTGTAATGAGCTACATCCAGCACCGGCGCCTGCTTGATGCCCATGCGGCGCTTGCCAATCAGAGCGACGGCCGCAGGATTCTCGAAATCGCCGAAGAGCGTGGCTTCAGCGACGGCGCCGACTTCAGCCGCGCCTTCAAACGCAAGTTCGGCTATAGCCCAAGCGACGTCAGGGCGCGCGGGCTGGGCGAGGGTGGGGTCAAGCCGCATCGCGAGATCGAGGCCGACGCGCCTTCCAAGCGCTGGGGCGCACTCCTGCGCAGGCTTCAAGGCTGACGTCACGCACGGCCTGGCTCGGCTGGCGAAGATCTACTCGCGAAACATATCCGACGACGTTGTGCCGCTCCGTATGCGATCCGTATGCGCCAGTGCTCCACATTGCCCGGCATCGTGAGGCAAGCAATCCGACCGCGTTCGAAGGTCGTGGCACCTGCACCCTCGCGGCCAATCGGTGTGGAGGCACAAGATGCAAACGCGTGTGGGATCAGGGTGGGGAGGCGACGCCTCATTCGCTCAAAAGGGGAGGGTTCTTGTTCTCATCGGCCAGCGGCATGGATTTCCCGGTAAAAAGCCGGGGCCGGCCGCCCGGTCCTTTCAGGAGGCCGGCCGATGAACGTCGACGCGCTCTTGTCGCCGGCAGCAGCGTCCGGCTTCGGCCTGGGGCTCATCTTTTCGCTTGGTCCCCAGAACCTCATGCTCATCCAGGCTGGTATGACGCGCAACCATCCCTTTGCGGTCGCCTCTACCGGCTACGCCTCGGAAATCGCGTTGGTGATCATGGGAATTGGTGGCCTTGGCACGCTGCTCCTGCATTATCCGACAGTTTCCGCAATCTTGCAGGCGGGCTGCGCCGGGTTTCTCACATGGTGGGGCGTGCGCGTCCTGCGCAAGGTCAGCCAGGCATCCAATACCGAGGCCTATACTGCAGACTGCAAATCCCGTTTTCGCGCGATCGGTTCGATGCTTGTTGTAACGTGGCTGAATCCACTGGTCTGGCTCGAGGCCATGTTTCTCGTCGGCGTCTTTTCGTCCAGCTATGGCAGCGAGGAACAGACCGGGTTTGCCATTGGCTTTCTCTCGGCTTCCGCCATCAAATTCTATGGCTGGAGCCTGGCGGGGTTTAGCCTGTCAAGCTGCTTTGACCGCCCGATCTACCGCAGGCGGATGGATGCGGTCGCGGGCCTGGTTCTGATCTCGGCAGCCATTCTGCTGGCTGGAAACATCTTGAACGGCCTAGAGCCATGATCACATCTCAGCGCAGATAAGGAGCGACCAGGGCGCGAATTTCCCCGGCCGCCGCCGCGTCTCCGGCGGAACGCAGAGCCCGCTCGTAGCGCGCATAATCGTCGATCGCGCCTTCGACGTCATCGCGCAAAAGTCGCTCCCTGACGAGTGCTTTGCAGATGGGGCTGGCGTCCGGATAAAGGTCCAAAGCTCGGAGATAGACCGACCGCGCCGTAGCGGGGTCCATCTGGTGGCCGATCCGCAAGGCAAGATCGACCAGCTCGCGACGCACTCTATCAGCGGCGGCGAGAGACCAGGAGCGGGTCCGTTCGTGAAGAAACAAGGGGCCGGGGAATGCCTGGAAGAGCGCCTCGGCGTCCGGGGGCAATCCGTCTGTCTTTCTGCTTGCTGTCGCGATAGCCTTGAGCCGAGCTTCCCAGTCGGCGAGGTCGACCCAAACCTTGTTTGACGCAAGGCGAAGCTTGCCTTCGCGCTGGACGATGAGATCGGTCCCTCCCAACAGCTTGCGCAGCCGGTGAAGCGCCTGTTCGCACGCCGCCCGCGCCTGATCGCCGTCAAGGTCAGGCCAAAGCCAGTCCTGAAGACTTTCGAGCGAGCACGTGTGGTCTTGCGAGATCGCCAAGGCGCGGAGGATGTCGAGGGCTTTGGTCGGATGTTTGCTGCTGAGAATGAGAGGTTCGCCATCCAGCTCAAGCCGGAACCCTCCCAGGACCCGGACCTTGAGCGACCATGGCCAGGACGCCCGTGGCTGGCGCGGCGCTTCCAGCAGGCGTTCGCGGATCAAAGAGCGGCAGAGTTCGGGCTCGATGCCATGCTCAAGCGCGTCGGCGAGGACTTCGCTGAGCAGCTCTGGAAGATTGAGCAATATCATTGGCCAATGCGTGCCGCGAAGCTCTTCCAGCAAGGCCTTCAACCGATCGCGATAGTTCGGATCTTTGTCCCATGAATTCTCCAGCGCGGCGGCAGTTAGGATGCAGATCTCGGTCCGCTTGCGGGCACCGCCATCGAGCCGGGGCAGCAGGTCGCTGAGAAGTCCTGCGGCTTYCTGCGGTTTTCTGTCTGCCAGCAGCACCTGGAACTTGGTGATGTAGTGCGGCCAGCGCTCGACCATCGGCTCGTTGGCGGCCTCGATGGCAGCCATGAAGCGGTCGCACTCGCTGTAGGCCGCCGTGAAATCGCCTTGCCTGGCCGAAAGCGCGGCGCGACAGTCGGCGACAACAGCGACTTGCGTAGTGAACCGGCTGTCGGCGATCTCCGTCAGGCGCTCGACGATCTTGTGGAACTCGGAAAAATCATTGCGGAACTTCATCTGCATCTGAAGGTGATAGAGCCCGCCGAACTCCACGCCCCTGAGCGCCTCGCGCTCGCCGATCGCGATCGCTGCCCGCAACGCGGCTTCCGCTGATGGATAGGGAAAGTCCCTTCTTTTGTAGGGAAAGTAGCGGCCGCTTTTTGCTCCAAAGGCGACCAGCCACATGCCGAGGATCCAAGGCAGCACATCCTTGTCGCTCAGGTCGCCAACCACGCTGTCGACGGCTTTTGCGAAAAGGTCGGCGCGCATCGTCGAGACTGAATGTTCGATGAGCGATTCACTAGCCAGCAACCGCAAGCCGCTTGGGTCCTGCTCGGGATTTTTGATCAGCCGCTCCAGCAGTTCGGCTTCCAGCGCCTGTCCAGCCGCGTTACTTTGATAGTAGTCGTCAGCGAAGTTCAAAGCGCGCAACATGCCGATGCGCACCAGCAGTGCTTCTTCGGCCGGTAGTTCCGGAAGCCCTCGCTCGTTGAGCTCCAGCGCTCGCCGGGTCCAAGTGGAAAGACCTTCATAGGTTCGCCAGCTGTCCGTCTTGACCAGCACCGCTCGCGACACCGTCAGACACAGGCCGGGCAGATCGTCGGCTTCCTCGAAGGCATGCCATGCCTTGGAGAGCCAGCGCTCAGCCGCTGCGTCATCCGGCATATGGGCTACGCCCAGCCAGTAGAAATGCCAGCCGTTCATAAACGCCACAGGCAAAAGGCCGACCCATTCGATGAAGGTCGCCCGGCGACCTTGCGCCAGCACTGCCTTTGCGCGCCCCACGATGAGGTCGCTCGCCTCAGCCCAATCCTTGGCTAGCAAAGCAAGTGGTATGGCGTCGTCGTGGCGATTTGTGTTCACCAGAATCTTCGCCGCCTTTCGCCTGAGCGAGCGTTGCTCGTCCTCGGGCACGCTCCGCGCGAAGTGCCGGTCGAGAAAGTCCCGCAACAGGTGATGCATGGAAAAGACGTCGCCGCTGCTTTGCGTGCGCGTGACGAGCAACTGTCGCCGGTAGAGCCTGTCGAGCAGCTTTTCGGCGTCGGTCGACCCGATCATTTCGTTTGCTAGCGCCCCGCTGATTTCGGGCAGCAGGTTGAGCTTCATCAGCATGTCTTGATCGGTGGCAGGAAGCGAAGCGAAGAAATGGCGCCCGATAACGTCCGACAGCGTGTTGTGCGCACCGGCTGCCATCTCGTTTGTGTCAACAAGTCTCAAGGGCGAATTCTGATCCGCAAGGAGAACCAATCCGATCGCCCAGCCTTGTGCCGATGCGATGTCGACTGAAATGGCTGTGTTCTTCGAACGCAGCTGAACGAGATCGCGTGCTTCCGGCGTCGAGAATTCGAGCACCGACCGGTCGACCACGGCCATCTGGCTCTTGAGAACGAGGTCGCCAAGCTCCTGTTGTGGCAGCGTGCGCGATCCGCAGACACATCGGACCGTATCAGGAAGCTCCTGGAACATCACCGAAAGCATCGCCCGAAACTCGGGAGTATCGGCGTCATGCAAATCGTCTAGGACCAGGACGGTGCCGGGCTTCAGCCGGGCGAAAAAGGTCCTGAAAAAGCGTCTGGAAAACTCCCGTGGCTGTTCGGCGTACTCCACGCCGAACACAGGCATTTCTCCGGCAGCTGTCGGCGATTGGGTCAGATATTGGAAGAAGCGCGCGATATCCCGGTCACCTTCATCAACGCGGTACCATAGATGCTGAGCATCGATGCTGGCGAGATAGTCGACGATCGCGGTCGTCTTGCCATAGCCCGCCGGCGCGGCCACCCAGCACACGCCGGAGCGCGTCGCCCGATCGATCGCTTCGAGGACCCGGCCTCGTCTCAGCACCTCGGCACTGCGCGGCGCCGCAAGCTTGGCGATCCTGCCTGCACCCGAGGATTTGTGTCTCGCCGCAAAATCGACAATGTTTCGGGGGGGCATATGCACTCCCGTTCAACCAATCCTCGAGCACTGGTCGTGTCGAGGCAACCGTCCCGCCGCCTAGCTTGGCCTCAGCGTAGCGCAATCATCAGACAATTCGTAGTGATTACATAGTGAGTTTCTAATATGTGTCGCTAGTGCGTGGCTCATCACTTGGAATGGTCAATATTTTCGTTGCTGACAAACAGCGTGTTCGATGGTGCGACTGAGCAGCTGTGCGCGCCAGCTATCAATCGGTGAGGGGTTGATGCCGCGCGAAGGATAAGCCTAGCGGCGACCAGGTCGTACGAAGCGCGATTTGGGTCGTCGCGATGCAGTTGCTTCTTACACGACCGCCTCGACCTCGGTTGGCTCACCCTTGGACTTGTTCGAGATGGCGAACTGGGCTTTGGTCCAGTAACCTATACGACCAAATAGAGTAGTGCATTTTGTCTGCAGCGGTTATTTCTGTCTCTGCTTAAAGGAAATGAGGGCGTTGCTGGCAGAAATCCACTCCAGAGTCGGCACGAAATACCTCAAGGCGCCCCGCAGCCTCTCTGGCCAGTTTGCGTTGACCGGCGGTCTGGTCATGCTGTTTGCAATGACTCTGGCAGGTTTCCTGTCGTCCAGCATAGTCACCAAGGCCACTGTCGAGAACACCGCATCATCCACCGCGCTGTTCATGGACAGTTTTCTTTCCCCGCATTTGCAGGGGTTGGCCGACAGCGATGTGYTTGCCCCCGAAACCATAGCAGCCCTAGATCGCCTGCTGGGCGCTGATACCGGCAAGGAAAATGCCTTCCAGGATCGTTTTCCGCACCTTGAGATCTGGAATGCAGAAGGTCGCGTCATCTATTCGCGCTCGCCTGAACTCATTGGGCGAACCTTTGCCCCGCCGGCTGGCCTCGCCGCCGCGCTGTCCGGCCAAGTCGCCGCCCAGTTCGCGGATCTCGCCGCTGCGGAGCATGCCGAGCGTCAGTTCGATAGAAAGTATCTGGAGATCTACATTCCGGTCCGCGAGCATCTTTCGGGGCGCATCGTCGCCGTGGCGGAAATCCACGAGAAGCCCGACCTGCTAGAACAGCGGCTCTTTCCGGTCAGGCTGATGAGTTGGCTGACCACCGGTGCGCTGACCTTGCTGGTGATGCTCAGCCTCTTCGGGATCGTCTATCGCGGCAGCCGTCTGATCGACCGGCAGCAGGTGTCGCTTCGCCAGCGCATCGATGAGGTCAAGCAAATCTCGAACCAGAACCGCAAGCTACGCGAGAAGGCGGAGCAGGCATCGAGCCGGTTGGCGGAACTCAACGCCAGCTATCTGCGTCATGTTGGGGCGGAACTGCATGACGGACCGGCCCAACTCATCGGCCTTGCCTCGTTGAAGGTCGAGCATGTCCGCAAGGCAAGGAACCGCATCGAGCGGGCGAATGAACTGAAGGTGATGGACACCGTGCTCGCTGATGCGCTGCGTGACATACGTACCATATCGAAAGGCCTGATGCTGCCCGAGATCGAGGATCTGCAGCTCGGCGATGTGGTCAAGCGCGCCGTGACCACACATGAAGCAAGGACCAGCACCAAGGTCGAGGTGTCCTTTGGAAAGCAATCGCCTGAGGTGTCGCACGCGGTGAAGATCTGTGTCTATCGCTTCGTCCAGGAGGGCCTGAGCAATGCGGTCCGCCATGCTGGCAGCGAGGGCAATGTGGTCTCGTGCGGTTTCGAAAACTCCGTCCTTTCGGTCTCCGTGCTCGATCGCGGCGGAGCTCTTGACGGCGGGCTCGCGAAGATCGTCGCGGGCCTTGGTCTTACGGGACTGCGCGAGCGGGTCGAAAGCCTTGGCGGCACGTTCCAGCTCGCCAGGACGGCTGACAACGGAACCTGCATAGAAATGAAACTTGCGATCGGGGCGGAAGCGCAAGATGGCTAACAAGATCTCCATTGTGGTCGTCGACGACCATTCGCTGTTTCGAGCCGGCGTCATTCAGACGCTGATGATGGATCGCGGGCTCGACGTGGTCGGCGAGGGCGGGTCGGGAGCCGCGGCCATCGAGCTTGCCCAAAGCAAGAAGCCCGATATCATGCTACTCGACATCTCGATGCCGGGCAATGGCATCGAGGCGGCGCGTGAGATCGCGCTGCTCGATCATCCTGTCCGGGTCATCATGCTTACAGTCTCCGAAATCGATGAGAACATCATGAGCGCGTTGGAGGCCGGCGCCGTCGGCTATGTGCTCAAGGGCATCGAGGCGGCGCATCTGATCGAGGCGGTCAAGAGCGTGGCCGCCGGCAACTCCTTCATCTCGCCCAACCTCACCTTGCGGCTGCTGGCGAACGTCAAGCGACAATCGGTCCCGAGCCTGATGTCCTCGCTGTCGGAGCGGGAAAAGACCATCCTCCAGCTGGTTTCCAAAGGCATGAGTAATCGCGAGGTGGGCGAGCAGTTGGACATCCTGGAGAAGACGGTCAAATTCCACATGACTAGGATCATGGCCAAGATCAAGGCGCGCAACCGTGTCGAGGCAACGCTGATCGCGAGGCGCGAATGGGGAAGCGAAGAATGAGTGCCGCGGACGCGGGCCTTAACGCGTGGCAATGGCCTCGAATGCATCAACAGGCATGCCAAGATCCATCAACGCCACAGCCGGGAGGTGCGGTGCTGCAACCACGACAGCGTCTTCCGCCGTCACTCCATTGGCTACCACGTTAAAACCAGCATCCTTTTCGAAAGCTTCGGCCAATTCGGTCAATCAACGCGACACTGATTGGCTTCACGTTGCAGTCTTTCCTACCTGTGTCCGTTCCGTCGGCACCGCTTCATGAGACGTCACTCTTCGCGGAAGGCGCGGGCCATCTGATCGGTGAAGGGTTTGATCAGGTAGTTGATGGCGGTGACCTCTTCGGTCTCGACAAAAACCTCCACAGGCATGCCGGGAAGCAGGGACTGGCGCCCTATGCGCGTCAGGTCTCCGACGATCTCGACATCGCCGATGTAGAACGTATCGCCGCTTCTCGGATCGTGCTGAGCGGCGGCGGAGATATGGTCGACGCGGCCCTCGACCTCCGGCGTCGTCCTCTGATTGAAGGCCGAGAAGCGCAGCTTGGCTTTCTGGCCAAGGCCGATCTGATCCACATCCACGGTGCGCAGCCGCACTTCTATCTTGAGGTGAGCGTTGTGCGGCACCAGGGTGACCAGCGTTTCGGCCGGGCTCACGACACCGCCGACGGTATGCACCTTGAGCTCGTTGACGATGCCGCTGATCGGCGCGCGGATCTCGGTGCGCATCAGCCGGTCGTCCGTCGCGGTGTATCGCTCCTTGAGTTCCGATGTGGTGGCATCGACGCCGCGCAGTTCGCGCTGGGCTTCCGCTCTCGCGGTTTCCTCGATGCCGATGATCTGCAGCTGGATTTCGCTGCCCTTCGCGGCGGCGCGCGCCCGGCTCGCCTCGATCTCGCCACGCTGGCCCATCATGCGCGCCAGGTCGCGGCTGATCGTGTAGAGACGTGAACCCTCGACCAGTCCCCTGCCGGAAAGCCCCTCGATCTTTCCGTGCTCGGTTTCAACCAGCGCAATTTCCTCGTTGAGAGCCGAGAGCTGCGAGGCCAGTCCGGCGACCTCCTGGTTGAGCTGTTCGGCCTGCAGTTTCAATTGATCCTGCATCCGCATCCGGTTCTGCAGGTCGCGGTTGAACAGCTGCAGTTCTCCCATTGCGATGAGGGCCGTCTCAGGCGAGCCCTGAGTGAACCCGTTTGGAAAAATTATCCTGTCTCGGCCGTCGCGTTGCGATGTCAGGCGGGCACGGCGGCCGCCAAGCTCGTCGAGCTGCGAGCGGATGATCGCCAGCTCGGCGCGCGCCTGGACGTCGTCGAGGCGGATCAGCACGTCGCCCTGTTTCACTGCGTCGCCTTCGCGGACCGCAATGGCGGTCACGATGCCGCCGTCGCGATGCTGCACGACCTTGACATGCTCGTCGACTCTGAGGACGCCGGGCGCTATCACCGCACCCGAAAGCCTGCTGGTGGCGGCCCACGCGCCGCAGCCGCCCACCAGAAGAGCGCCGAAAACGGCGCCGAAGACGACACGCGACCGAAATCCGAAACCGCCGTCAGTCTTCTTTTCGGCGCCCGCGGGTTGGTTTTGCCTTGCCATGAGATTCCTCCAGCCGCTAGGCAACGGTGTTGTAGACATACGGTGTGTGGTGTCCGTAGATGTCGATCGACATTTCAAACTCGTTGTTCATGTCGAAGTCGACGTCGATGATGGTGTGGTCCATGCCGTCGAAGCGCTCGTATCTGATGCGGATGGGGACGTCATTGCCGCCGTTGGCTTGCCCTTCGTAAACGCGTGAGAAGAGATCTTCCGCCGCATTGCGCGCAGTCCCGGAAATCTCGAACTGCTCCACCATCACGCGATCGCCCACCATGAAGTCGATGATCTGGTGAACCAGTTCGCCGGCGCCGATGCCGCTAGAGGCCGCCATCGCGAAGGTGAACGTGTCGTCGCCTCCGGAGCCGGCAAAAACGGTGGACTGCCCGCCGGCCTGGAAATTGTCATTTCCCGAGCCGCCGATGATCTTCTCGAAACCGGTGATGATGTCGGTGCCGATTTCCCCGGAGGAAACCGTACCGTTGACCAGATCGACGGACACGCCCGAGCTTGCCCGCGACATGTCCAGCGCGTCGCTGCCGTCACCCCCGTCATAGACGTCGCCGTCGGCGTCGAGGGTTACGATGATGAGGTCATTACCACTGCCGGCGGATACCGTGTCGGAACCTGCTCCGGCATCGACGATATCGTCGCCGTCGCCTGCAAGCACGACGTCGGTGCCTGCTCCGGCGTCGATGACATCGTCGCCTTCCTCGCCTTCGAGGTAATCAGATCCATCGCCGCCGGCGATGATGTCTGCACCTTCGCCGGCAAAAATTGAATCGTCGCCGTCGCCACCATCCAGCGTGTCGTTGCCGGCATCGCCGTAAAGCGTATCGTCATGCTCGTCGCCGGCGAGGGTGTCGTCACCTTCGCCCCCCGAAAGCATGTCGCTGCCGCCGCCGCCATGCAGGGAGTCGCTGCCTTGGTTGCCCTGAATGATGTCGCGCCCTTCGCCACCCTCGGCATAGTCGGCGCCAGCACTGGCCAAGATGACGTCTTCGCCGTCGCCGCCAAACATCGAGTCGTCGCCGTCGCCTCCGTCCAGCGCGTCATTTCCGGCATCGCCGTAGAGCGTATCGTCATCCGCATCGCCATCGATGCTGTCATCTCCATCGCCTCCGGCCAACAGGTCGTCGCCGGTACCGCCAGACAGGGTGTCGTTGCCCCCGCCGCCTTGCATGATGTCACGCCCCTCGCCGCCTTCGGCGAAGTCGGCGCCGGTGCTCGCCATGATAATGTCGTCACCATCGCCGCCAAAGACCCTGTCGTCGCCTTCGCCGCCGTCGAGGGTATCGTTTCCGCCATCCCCGCGGAGGATGTCGTTTCCAATGTTTCCCGCGATACGGTCGTCTCCATCGCCTCCGGACAGCGTGTCGTCGCCTTCGTCGCCATCTATGCTGTCGTCGCCGTCCTCGCCATGCACTTCGTCGTCGCCCGCGCCGGCGCTCACAACGTCGTCGCCGCTGCCGGCGAACACGATGTCGTTGCCGGCTCCCGCCCGGATCGTGTCGTTGCCGTCGCCACCTCGGATGACATCGTCTCCGCCGAAGGATTCGATGGTGTCATTTCCGGCCAGTCCGTCGAAGACGTCAGCGGCCGCTGACCCGACGAGCCAGTCGTCGCCAAGTGTGGCTGAGCCGGACGGTGTGGGCGCCTCCTTGTCCACGACGTTGAAACTCGCCGAATGGGCAATGGTTTCCAGCCCGTCCGATACCGAATAGGTCACCTTGACCTCGCCGAGATGATCGGGATCGGGGGTGTAAATCCAGAATGCCTCATGTGCGGCGACGTGGCCGCTAGATACATGGACATCGGTCACCGTCAGCTCGTCGCCGTCGGCGTCCTCAGTGTTCATCAGGAGTTCGCTCAGCCCGATCAGGACGACTTGGGCTAACATCACGTCGTTGAGCCTGTTCTGGCCAGCCACGGTCGGGGCGCGGTTGCCACGGCGGGGTTCTTCGGGGTCATCGTCGGGATCGGGATCGGAATGGGGCTCGGGGTCGTCGCTCGGGTTCGAAACAGGTGTCTCAGCATCGCCGTCGCCGCCGATGCCCTTGTTCAGGGCCTCAAGCAGCTGCTCCAGCAAGTCGTCGTCGCCGCCGTCTTCCGGCTGGGCGGCCGCTCCGCCGCCCGTCCGGTTGGAGGAGGGCATAACCCGAGCGCTGGTCAATTCGAAAGAGGATGTCGCGCCGGCCTCGATAAGCGGCAACGTGTCGAGGTTGAACGGGTTGGATGTGACATTCATCAGTTTCATCGACAAAGGGAAGTCGACGACGTTTCCGCGTGTCGGAGCTTGGCCGAAGAAATCCAGAGGTTCCAGTCGTTCCGCCCTTTCGCGGTTCTCTTCGATCGATGACATGGCGTCGGGACGCACGGCGGTCGCGCGGCCGAAGTCAACCGGCGCACCCCCACTCTCGCTGCTGGACGGGCCAGGTCCGGGTTCAGGCTCGGAGTGAGTCTCTGCCCGCGCTGGCAAGGCGCTTTTGAAGTAGACCGCGATACCGGTCAGCAGCAAAGCGATGTAAATTGGCAACTTTGACAGCTTCTCGGCGGATTCGAAGGCAAAACGGCGTGCCGAACGGGAATCGGTGGTTTCCTTTTGCTGACGGAGCCCGGTGACTTCGATCATGACATTGCTCCTTCTCTGGCATTATTCGCTGCCGTCGGCTGCACGGAGGGTCGTCCGCCGACCGGTTGCGGTGCCAGGATTTCCGATTTCGGGCCGAAGGCGACCATCTTGCCGTTTTGCACCACAGCGACGAGATCGACAGCGGCAAGCGCGCTTGGACGATGGGCGATAATGATCGCGATGCCGCCACGGGCGCGAATGCCGCGGATCGCTTCCGTCAGGGCGGTTTCGCCCTCGCCATCGAGATTTGAGTTGGGTTCGTCCATGACCACCAGGAAGGGGTCGTTGTAGAGCGCCCGAGCCAGTCCGATCCGCTGGCGCTGCCCGGCGGAAAGCACCATTCCGGAAGGGCCGATATGCGTGTGATAACCCTCTGGAAGGTGGACGATCATGTCGTGCACCCCGGCGGCCCGCGCGGCGGAGATGACGCCCATCGGGTCCGGCTCGTCGGCATAGCGGGAAATGTTTTCCTCGATGGTCGCGTCAAGCAGGCTGACGTCTTGCGGCAGGTAGCCGATGAACTTGCCGACGGCGGCGTCTTCCCACTGTCCCATTTCGGCGCCGTCCAGGCGAACGCTGCCGCGCAGCACCGGCCAGACACCGGTCAACGCCCTCACGAAGGTTGTCTTGCCGCTGGCGCTCGGCCCGATCACGCCAAGCGCCTGGCCGGCCTTCAGTTCGAAAGCGACATCACTGAGCAGGATTCGTCCGGAAGAAGGGGCGACGACCGTAATCTTGTCGACGGTGAGGATCGACTTCGGCGTGGGAAGAATCATCGGCTTCGGCGTTTCGTTGAGGGCCGTCACCGTATCGACCAGCCGCCGGAAGGAATGCCGTGCACTGACGACGCCCTTCCAGTTGGTGATGGCGAGATCGATCGGGGCCAGGGCCCGCGACGAAGCGATGGACGAGGCGATGATCGCGCCGGCGGAAAGTTCGCCGATGATCGTCAGATACGCGCCAAGGCCGAGGATGGCCGACTGCAGGAGCATCCGCAGCACCCGCGATATCGCGCCGAACGTGCCGTTGATGTCGCTGCTTCGCGTCTGAAGGGCCAGATGCTCGCCATTGGCTTTCTCGAACCGCAGGACCGCCTTGTCGGCAAACCCCATGGCCTTGAGGATCTCCGAGTTGCGGGCGTTGGAATCGGCGATCGCGCCGCGGCTGACGCCGGATTGCTGCGCATGGCTCGACAGCCGCCGCAACATCAGCTCGGCGGCCACTGTCATCAGCGCCAGCACAAAGGCGCCGCCGAAAGTCAGGGCGCCAAGCATCGGATGCAAGAAGTAGGCGAAGGCCAGATAGATCGGAACCCAGGGAAGGTCGAAAAGCGCCATCGGCCCCTGCGATCCGAGGAAGGTGCGCACGACGTCGACGTCGCGTCCCCGCTCGAGCGACTCGGCGTTGGAAAAACCGTATCGCGGCATGTCGACCGCGACCTGGTGGGCGAGGGGAGCAAGCCGCTTGTCTAGCCGCGCGCCGACCCTGACCAGCACCTGCGRACGGATAACGTCGAACACGCCCTGGAACAGATAGAGGCCGATCGCGAGGACCGAGAGAGCCACCAGTGTGGGGATGCTGCCGCTGGTCAGCGCGCGATCGTAGATCTGGAGCATGTAGAAGGCGCCAGTCAGCGCCAGGATGTTGATAAGGCCAGAGGTGAGGAAGAGGAAAAGGCCGATGCCACGGAATTCCCTGGTGATGGTTTCGACACTGCGCCGGCGCGCGATCGATGCTGGCTGTTCCTTCGGCATGTGTCGTCCCCCCGAAATGGCTGATGCAAAAAGACGTCGAGAGGTCGGCCACGTTTGCGGCCGACCTCCGGCTTCATTGCTATGCGATGAAGCTTCCACCCAGTGTCAGGGTAACGGTACCGGACAAAGTGACCGAGAAGTCGGCTTGGGGGTCCGTGTCGTTGTTGCCCTCGATCACGGTGTTGCCGCCTGCCTGATAAGTCCGCAGTTGGCCTTGGCCGCCGAACGCCGTGTTGCCCTGAATAAGGGTTGTGAAGGCATTGTTGGCACCCCCGGACACTGCATCGATGGCGGAAAGATCAACCCGGTCGCCGGCCTGGAAGTCTGTAATCAGGTCGCCGTTTGCGGCCGCATTGGTTCCGAAGACAAACACGTCGTTGCCGCCGCCGCCGGTCATGGTGTTGAGAACACCGGCAGCGTTGCTTGCGGTGAAGGTGTTGACGCCCGCGCCGCCGATGACGTTTTCGACCGAATTGATCGTGTCGTTTCCGGCCCCGGTGACCGCGCCGGTCGCGAAATTGACGGACGTTGCGCCGGTCACCGCGGACATGTTGAGGGTGTCGGTGCCGGCGCCGCCATTGAAGGTGTCGTTGCCGTCGGTGTTCTGCGCAAGGAACGTGTCGTTGCCGTTTGCGCCGTTCAAGGTGTCGTCGCCGGTCAACCCGTTCAGCGTATCGTTCAATCCGCCGCCATTGATGGTGTTGCCCAGGGTGTTGCCGGTTCCGGCAAATGTGCCGGCGCCGGTGTAGGTCAGGTTCTCGAGGTTGGCGCCGAGCGTGTAGGATGCAAGTGCTGTCTCGACGGTGTCGGTTCCGGCATTCAGGAGCTCGTTGACGATGTCGCCGATCGCGTTGACGACATAGGTGTCGTTGTCGGCGCCGCCGTTCATGGTGTCGTTGCCAAGGCCGCCGTCGAGACGGTCGTCTCCGGCCAGGCCGGACAAGGTGTCGTTCAGGCCGCCGCCGATGATGATGTTGGCGAGCGCGTTGCCGGTGCCGGTGAAGGTGCCGCCGCCGAGCTTGGTCAGGTTCTCGAGGTTGGCGCCGAGCGTGTAGTTGCCGAGCGTCGTCTGCACCGTATCGGTGCCGGCGCCGGCGTTTTCGATGATCACGTCGCCGGCATCGGCGATATAGGTGTCGTTGCCGGTGCCGCCGGCCATGCCGTCATTGCCGGCGCCGCCGTCGAGAATGTCGTCGTTGTTGCCGCCGTTCAGCGTGTCGACCCCGATGCCGCCGTTCAGCGTATCGTTGCCGTCGCCGCCATTCAGCGTGTCGGCGCCGCCCATGCCGTTCAGGATGTCGTTGCCGCCAAGCCCGTTCAGCGTGTTGTTGCCGGTGCCGCCAGTCATCACGTTGGCCGCGTTGTTGCCGGTGCCGTTGAAGTTGCCGCCGCCGAGCTTGGTCAGGTTCTCGACATTCGCTCCGAGCGTATAGTTGGCCAAGGTTGTCTGCACTGTGTCGGTGCCGCTGGTGCCGCCGGCGCCTTCGATCACCACGTCGAGCGCGCTGTCGACGACGAAGGTGTCGTTTCCATTGCCGCCGTTCATGGTGTCGTTGCCGGTTCCGCCGTCCAGCGTGTCGTTGCCTTCGCCACCGTTCAGGATGTCGTTTTCACCGAAACCGCTGATGGTGTCGTTGCCGCCGAGGCCGGACAGATTGTCCTGGCCTTCGGTGCCGGTGATAGTTTCGGCCGCTGCGAGCCCCGCAACCAGATCGCCGACGACGATGGTGGCCGCGGAGGTCACGCTTTCGGCAAAGCCACGGTTATCCAGAAAGTTGGCGACCACGCGCACCTGCCTGTTTACCTGGGCCTGGCCGGGCGTGAAATTGGCATTCGTCGCGCCGGCGACATTGGTGAAGAGGCCCGTTCCCACGCCCGTCTCAACCTGCCATTGCCAGGTGACGCTGGCAGGGTTGAAGCCGTTCGCGTCGGCGAGTGTGCCGATGGACGCGGTGAGCTGCGACCCTTCGGTCGGGGTCGTGTCGCTGATGGCCGGTGCGCCGGTCGCCGGATCGTTGACCAGGCTCACGAACTGGTCGGCGAACTGAAGCTGCTCGATATTGATGATGGTGTCGGTGCCGTCGAGCAGGGTTCCACCCGTGTGCGACACAGTCATCCGTCCAAAGGCGTCGGTTCCGAAGGTATATTCGTCCAGATTACCCGAAAAGACCGCCGTATCCATGTCGTTGGAGCCGTCAGCTGTCATGATCTGGCGGACTATGCCGAGCTGGCCGGGATTGATCGCGCCGGAAAACATCCGAGAAGACAGCGTCGTCATGCTCTTGTGCAGTTCCAGTGGTGCGCCGGTATGACCGGTATCGGAGGCCGCATAAACGCCGATCTGCACGTCCAGCCACTTGTCGCCGTCAATGATGTCGTCGCCGGCGTTGCCGGTAATCCGGTCGCTGCCGTCGCCGCCGAGAATGATGTCGCCGGCGCTGAACTCCGTCACCCCGGCGCCCAGCAACGCCTGCAGGCCGCTGATCAGGGCGATGCCCTGGGCGTCGAGGAAGCTTCCTGCGATACCCTCGGTTCCACCTTGGTTGGCTGGCAGCCGCTCGGCCGCGAGAACCTGCGAGCCGGCGAGGATATCGTCATGCGCCGATCCCGAAAGCCCTTCCATTGATTCGAATTCGTCGAGTGCGGCGTTCTGCGGCAGGGTTGGCGCTTCGTCGAAAATGATCGGAATCGACAGGTCCGCATTCACCCCGGCGATGTTGTCCTTGTAGGTGACCCAGTCATAGCCAGACATGCCAGCCATCTTGCCGCGGCCGGGGCTGCCGACCATGATGTCGTCGCCGCCTTCGCCGATGAACTCGTCGAAACCGCCATCGCCCAGGAACACGTCATTGCCACGCACGCTGTCGCTGGCGAAGATTTCGTCGAAATTGTCGCCAGGCGCGCCGTCGAACGTGCCGGTTTCCAGCCAGTCGTCGCCCTCGTTGCCGAGGATGCGTTCGGCGTTCTTGTTGCCTAAGATGAAGTCGTTGCCCAGGCCGCCGAACACTTCCGAACCCATGTCGGTGCCAAGCACGATGAAATCCTGTCCGTCTCCGGCGAGCACCAGATCGAGGCCCGGACCGGCGTTGACGACATCGTTTCCTTCGCCGGCCTTGATGTTGTCGTCGCCCCCAATGTCGGTGATGATGTCGTCGCCGCTGCCGGCGTTGATGATGTCATTGCCGTGGCCGCCTTCGAGCCTGTCGTTGCCGCCATCGCCAAACAGCGTGTCGTCACCGATGCCGGCAATCAGGATGTCGTTACCGGACGGGTTGAAGGCGTTGCCGGGATCGGTGCCGCCGAGCACGACATGATCGCTGCCGGTATAGCGCAGGTAGTTCGCGTCAGGCCCCGCGGTTCCCGGATTGTTGCGGATCACCAGCGGCGTCAGGATTGAACCGCCGGCCGGGTCGATGCCCAGATTGTCGGCGGTTTCGTCAGGCGCGGTGTTCGGATCGTTGTTCAGCTGACCATCGGCGCCGGCGGTTTCGCCGAGCCCCGGATTGTACTGCTTGGTGCGGTCCACTTCCAAGATGAGGCCGGGGGTCGAGAACACGTCCGACGGCAGGTGGGTCGCGTCGGTGTTGCGCATGATCATGGCGGCGAAGGAATTGCCTTCCATCTCGCCGAACAGATGCAGGCCGTCGAGCCTTTGCAGATAATAGAAGCGGTCGCCGTTCTGCAGCTTCTCCATCGTGGTTTCGAACACAAAGTTGAAGGTCGAGCCCAGCATGCCGCCGAACGGCGTGATCTGTTCGGCCAGGCCACCGATCCACAGGTCGACATTCTCGAGGCCGCCAAGGTCGGCCGCATATGCRCCGGTGCCGTTGAGGAAATCCTCCGCATCCGCCGGAACCAGGAAGCCGCCGACGGACACGCCCGTGATGATGGTCAAGGCGGCGTCGCGCTTGCCTTCGATCGTGGTCTGTCCGGTGATCAGCGCATGTGTGCCATAGGCGGCGATGAAGTTGATGATCGAGGCTTCGTTCTTGAGATGGCCGGCATAGTCGATCCAGCTCTCATAGGGCTTGAGGAGCGCGTCGTTGTTGGTCACCTCATAGAATTCGCGCCGCGCCGCGTTAAGCGACGGCACGCCGGTGTCGCGGCCGCGGGCCAGGTTGATGGTCGCAAGGTCGAGCGGCAGGCCGAGCAGGTTGTTGCGCAATGCGCTGGTGACGAACTCGTCGATTTCGTTGCCGACCTGGCGGGTCATGCCGCGGATGATGGATCCGGCCATTTCGCCGGAGCTCTGCGAGGCAAACTCGATCGGATTGAGGAAGCCCTCGATCAGGCCGATCGATTCATCGTTGAATTGGGGATCGAAGCGGTCGATGGATTCCGTCAGCATCGAATGGCCGAAACGGTAGACCACGTGCGCGAACTCGGCGACGATGCTCGGGTCGATCGTCACGTCATAGCCGTCCGGAACCAGGAACACGTTGACGTTCGGCTGGATCTTGCGGGCGAACTCTTCGAAGACGAGGTGCTGGTACTGCATCTCGGTCCCGAACTTGGCCGCCTGGAACAGGCGCTCGCCGTTCCAGTCGAGGGCGGCAATCGCCGCGGGGGAAGTGGGAAGCTCGGTGATGGCGACGTCGAGCCACGCGTTGATGAAGTCGATATCGCCGCTCTCCAGCACGACGTCTTTAGTATGCTCCATCAGCCGGTTGTGCTCGGAATGGAACACATGGTGGACGGCGGTCAGGCCAATGTTCTCGTTGCCACGCCCGTCACCGGTGATGAAGTGGGAGTCCAAGAGTTCGTTGTCGTATTCGGTGCTGCCGTTGCCGGGATTGCCAAGGCCGATTTCGGTGTCGCCGTCAGCGATCTTGCCGACCGGCACCGCCGTGTGCGCAATGTCATCAAGGAAGGCATGGCCGGTGCGGACCGCAAGGTGAACGACAGCGGCAGGATTGGTGGCGTTCACCAACTCTAGCGGATCGGCCGGCGTGCCGGATTGCAGCGTGCTTGGCGAACCGGCGGGCACGCCGAGCATGACGACCTGCGGGAACCCGGTCGTCGATGGGATGAAGTTGCCGTAGGCATCGGTTGCCAGCAGCGGCAGGTTGCCGACGTGATAGTCGGTCAGATCGATGCCGAGGATGTTGCGGGCCTGCGCCTTGATCTCTCCCCAGGTCGGCAGGCCACCATTGGCGCCGTCCAGCAGGGAGCCCGTGGCCTCCGGCCTGCCGTTGACCAGCGTATATTCGCGCAGGAAGACCTGGTGCGACGGATGCGACGTATAGGTCTGGTTCTGGTCGACGAACGATGTCGTGGTGTTTAGCGGAAGCGCGTGATCGTCCGCGGTGCCTGCAATGCCGTCGACGCCGGGCGACAGCACGCTGGCGCGCGTCAGGACCATGAAGTTGGTGGGGCTGGTGGGATCGTAGAGCGGATCGTCGGGCTGTAGCGGTACGAACACGGTGCCGCTGTTGCCTTTGGCGACGAGATCGAGGCCGTGGTCGAAGAACTGGCCGAACAGCGTGAACCACGAGTTGAACGAGGCCGAGAGGCCTTCATCCGGTGCAATATTGGTCAGCTTGATGTTGTCGCCGTCCATTTCGATGCCGTTGGCCGTAAGCATGCCGTCGAGGTCGACGCGTTCGATGGCCAGGGCCGCATTGGCGGTGTCAGCGGCGGCCTGCGTCTGCGTGGCGGCAGCGATTGCCGCATCCAGGGCTGCCTGGGTTTCGGGCGTCGGGGCCGTATCATGGGCTTGCTGCGCGGAGACCAGCGTCCGCTGCGCGTTGATGTTGGCGAGGTTTGCGTCCTCGGCAGCCTCGATGAACGGCTTGACGGTCTGGTACTCGGCCTTGATGGTCGCGGCGGTCGCAAGTTCGCTGCCCGGTGCGGCGCCGGCGCGTTGCAAGGCAACCATGATGGCGGCCGGGTTGTCCAGCGTCTGGTCGACGATCAGGTTGGAGATGGTGCGCAGGCTGCTGTCGACGACGATGTTGCCCGGATTGTTGGAGGGGTTATAGGACGAAGCGGTCACGCCGCCCGGCGCTGGTCCGTTCATGTCCACCGGCGTCGCGGGCCGGTACTGCGGGTCGARCAGGGCAGGAAACTCGTTGTCAGCCGCGCCCCAGTTCTCGCGCCCGGGAAGCAAATTGTTGTAGGTGCCGTCAACGGTGCGCAAGCCGAAGCTCAGGTTCGGCGCCGGAATGAGGTCGCTGAGCGGCGTGCCGGCTGCGTGAGCTTCGGAAAGCTCGATCTGCTTCAGGATGAAATCCAGATCCGAACGGATGTACTTGACCATTTGCCTGCTCCCCAGTGGTTGGTTCTGCTGGTTCCCCGGGCGTCCGCGCGAGAGATCAGGAGAAGCTGTTGTGTGAGCGCTCGCGCGCCGTCGTCTTCGTCCACGCTCGTGTCAGGACGGCGTGATGTTCCTTCGGAAGTTCCGGGTCGCGATAAGGTGAACGCCAAGGACCCCCGTGCAAGCATGATGCAGACTTGGCCGGGCTCAGAGCATGGGCGGAAGTCGAGCTACTTCAGCAACTTTCGGCGAGAGCAATATGAGACGTTGGTATCGCGACAACCGCACCTTCGTCGCGTTCTTCATAGGACTTTGGTCCTTGATCGCGCCTTTGCTATTTCCCTGTCAGAAATAGCTTGCGCAAGATCAACAGCGAAGATGCGGGCTGGTCCGCGAGGCGGCCACCTTGTCCGCCAAATTCACAAGCAAATCGCATAGCCCGCTTTGCCACCACCATACTTTGTCTTGGTGTTTAGCTGGACCAAAGCCCAGATCAGGCGCCGAGCTGGTCCAGATACAAGCAGACCAAGGCATTCTTCACATCGTCCGACCTTCCGAAGTTATCGGCGACGGCCTTCTTGTGCACCATTGCTGATGAAGTCGCCGTGAACCTCGTCACGCGGCGATGCCAGTCAATTGCGATGCTCCGCTCCGACACCGGATTGAGACATCGCCGAAGCGCAAGAGGGGAATGTCATGGTCAATCTGGTGAAGCACGATCTGGAATTCATACTCAAGCAGATCAAKATCGCAGAGGCACACGCGGCTGGTGGCGACTTGGCGACGTTGGTCGCCGAAGCCGGTGGCCTGGATGCAGATGCGGCTGCAGGCGTTCCGTTGCAGGCGCACCTGCTTCCCTACGGACTGCGCACGGTCGATGGCAGCTACAACAACCTGCTGGAGGGTCGCGAACAATGGGGAGCCTCGGCTGAGCCGTTCGTCCCACTGGTGACGCCAAGCTATGGCAATGACGCGGACAATGATGTCCTAGTATTTGGCACGCCCGCCAACCCGGTTTCGCTCACCAACACGGACTACACACCGGGTTCGCCCACGGGAAATCCGATGTTTGTTGCCGGGACAGTCGTCGACGCCGATCCGCGTCTTATCTCAAACCTCATTGTCGACCAGACGAGCAACAACCCTGCCGCGATTATGGTTTATGAGGCCATGCTTGAGGAGGGCAAGACGGCGTCGCGCACGCAGTTACTGGACAATAACGGTGTAGGAAAGGTTCATGCCGCCAACGTGGTCGGACCGGACGGAGCCGTGCTCGCCGCGGCTGGATCCCCTGTCTATTCCTACACCTTCGAGAACGTCTCTCCTGATATCGGCGACTCGGCCCCCTACAACTCGATGTTCACGCTATTTGGTCAGTTCTTCGATCACGGGCTTGATCTGGTTGCCAAAGGCGGATCGGGCACCGTTTACATTCCGCTTGCCGAAGACGACCCGCTTTACAATCCGGCAACTCCGCACACCAACTTCATGGTAATGACGCGTGCTTCG
Organism: Aminobacter sp. P4_D5; assembly: GCF_056401815.1. NCBI lineage: Bacteria > Pseudomonadati > Pseudomonadota > Alphaproteobacteria > Hyphomicrobiales > Phyllobacteriaceae > Aminobacter > Aminobacter sp. P4_D5. Next base: position 60,810 of record NZ_JBFUIP010000012.1, read on the forward strand.
CGCGATGCGGATGGCAACGTCGCCGCAAACGTCACCACTCCTTGGGTTGATCAGAACCAGACCTACACCTCAAACGCCTCCCATCAGGTGTTCCTGCGCGAGTATGTGATGCTCGATGGCGAACCCATTGCCACTGGCCGACTGCTTGATGGCGATCGGGGCCTTGCAACATGGGCGGACGTCAAGGAGCAGGCCCGGACGATGCTTGGCATTGAGCTAACCGATGCCGACGTGGGCAGGGTCCCGATGCTACTCACTGACCCCTATGGCGAGTTCATCCGCGGCGCCAATGGCTTGCCGCAATTGCTGGCAGCCTTCCGCCCCGATGGAACGCCGATTTACGTCGAAGGCGATCTCGTAACTCCGATCAATCCATCTGCGATTCAGTTGCCACTCGGCACGATCATACTGACATCGACAGGGACGCAGACCATCATGAGCGGCATGACGGTCAATGCGGCACGTACGCCAAACGCTTTTCTGGACGACATCGCTCATGCCGCGGCACCGGTTCTATCCGGTGGCGCCTTGCAGGCTGACGCGGATAGCGAGCTTGGTTACTCCGGCGGGTTCAATTCGCGTGGGCAGCAGACTGCCTACGATGACGAACTGCTTGATGCACACTACATCACCGGTGACGGCCGCGGAAATGAAAACATCGGCCTGACCTCGATCCACCATGTCTTCCATTCCGAACATAACAGCCTTGTCGAACAGACCAAGAATGTCGTGCTTGCTTCGGGCGACCGCGCCTTCATCAATGAATGGCTGCTCGTCGACCTTGGAGTGAATGATCCTATCCCGGCAAATGGCGCGGGGCTGATCTGGGATGGCGAACGCCTGTTCCAGGCCGCGCGTTTCACCAACGAAATGGAGTATCAGCACCTCGTTTTCGAGGAATTTGGGCGCAAGATGCAGCCGGACGTAGATGCGTTCCTTTTCGAACCGTCAGCCGACGTCAATCCGGCCATCTTCGCCGAGTTCGCGCATGCCGTTTATCGCTTCGGCCACTCGATGTTGAACCAGGATATCGACCGCATCGTCCAAGGAACCGACGGCACCTACAGCTTCGATAACATCAGTCTGTTCGAAGGG